>JABMRO010000706.1 GCA_013202635.1 Planctomycetota bacterium | reverse complement strand
GTTTCGGCCCTACGATTTGTATCGATGGCAGCCCAATATGTTAAGGGGTGACGTTCTGGGTTTGGATTTCAGAACGCTGATGGTTAGTCGGCTGGATGGGCCAAGCTATGAAATAATCAAAGGCCTTATAGACAAAGCACTAACAGCGGAAAAGACAGGATTAAAGGGTGTCGCCTACATAGATTCACGAGGTATTGTAAAAAAGGATTTGTACGGTCATTTTGACCAATCTTTGCGTGATTTGGCGGCGTTTATACGTTCGAGTACGAAGATGCCAATCAAAGCCGAACAAACAGGAAAGCTCTTTGCCCCTGGCAGTTGTCCACAGACGGCTGTTTATTGCGGCTGGTATAGTTTGAAAAAATATGTGGATGCCTTTGATTTTGTCGATGGTGCCGTTGGCTTTCATATCGCCAGCTTCGAAGCTCAAAATCTGCGCGACCCGAACAGCAGTACCTGGTGCGCTGCAATGCTGGCCGATGGCATCACCGCAACCCTGGGTCCAGTGGATGAACCGTATCTTCACACATTCCCTCAGCCGAAAGCGTTCTTCGCGGAGCTGTTCAAAGGCGGTTGTCTTGTTGAGGCATACTACCACACAAAACCGTTTAATTCCTGGCAATTGGTTCTGATAGGCGACCCGCTATATAGACCTTTTAAAAACACTATAGATTGAAACTTAAGATTGAACTATGTCTTTTGCATCTTGAGTCTTGCGAGACAACGTCATCAGACAGGTTGTGGCTACAACGGCTGCAAGTGCAACAACAGAAATGAATACTTCCTGCAATCCGAGAACTTTGCCAAGAACTATAGAGAACAGTTTTACAGTCAATAATAAGACAGTCGGCCCGGCCAATGCCGATACCAACCATTGAGATTTAGGGGGCTTCAGCGAAAGATAAAGATGCAGATACTGAATCCACAGCATAGTAAATATTGCGTATGCAAACAGATGAAATACTGAGTATGTAACCGGAACCAGCTCGGCCAAATTAGCCCTCGAGATATTCGTTATGCCAAAGATTACAGTACCGACAACTAAAAGAGCAGCAGGCCAAAAGGTAAAAACCGAAAACAGAACCAGGCCCGCCAGCGTGCCTGCCAAATTTGCGGCCATATCCCTAAGGTCACAATTGCGCCCTACAACGCCCTGAAGTAGTTCATCAATAACCCCATATCCGATTACCACGAACAAAATCCACCATACGCCGGCCCTTCGCCAGTTCACTTTTTTATCGCCGCTGATTGCAAACCAGAGCAGAAAAACCAAAGTCAGATAGGCAAGGAAGTGAAGACCTTTATCGGAAACGCCGGCCTGACGAACCAATGATGGGACCGGTATATGGGCAAGAATAAAGAATGCAGGCCAATAGAAAACCAACGAGATTATAGTCACCTTTTGTCTTCGCGATAAAGCCATTGAAACATCCTATAAGAATTCATAATTACGAAAAACCGAAGACTTAGCCCAACGGTCTTTCTTTGATTTTACCAGAGATTGACAGGTAATGTAATAGATAGTTTGCCGGAAACCAAGGACTCCGTTACCCATTAAAAATAAAGTTTAACCTGGGAAATACCGAATTGAATGTGTATAATATAAGTATATTATGAGCCCCACTTCAAAAACTTAATTTGGAGGACTATGGAAATGAAACGTTTAGCGATTCTTGGAATAGTCTTGGTTTGTTTTGCAACTCTTTGTCTCGGTCAACGCAGAACCCGGTCTCCACAAAAGATAGTCCGGCTTACAAAGCCGAAACTAACAGGGACGGTCACTTTCGAAGAGGCCTTGTCTAAACGGCGAAGTGTGCGCTTATTTGCCAACAAACCGCTCGAATCTGAGCAGATCGGTCAATTAGCCTGGGCCGGTCAGGGCATAACAGAAAAACAAAGAGGCCTGCGAACAGCGCCATCAGCCGGGGAGACTTACCCCATCGAACTGTATTTTGCCACTGAGGAGGGGCTGTTTGTCTATCGCCCTGCCGAGCATAGTCTGGAACAAACCTCAGACAAGGACATCCGCGGCAGTTTAGCTACCGCCGCTTCAATGCAGGAATCGGTGGCTATGGCCGGCTGTGATATTATTGTTGCAGGCTCTGTCAGAAAGCTTACAACCCAGTTTCGCAATAAAGCCAGAACATTTATGCTGCTCGAAGCCGGGCACGTCGCTCAGAATATTCTACTGCAGGCCGCTTGTCTGGATTTGGGCTCGGTACCAGTCGGCAGCTTTACCTCAGCAAAGCAAGTCGGCAGGGCATGCAGATTACCGGCAGGCTTCGAGCCGATTTATATAATTTGTGTCGGGCATCCGATAGAGCAGGCCGCAGCAGAAGCATCGACAAACCAGGAGGGTACAGGAGTAAAAAGGGCGGCTTTAATCGTTGCCAGCCAAAATTACCGCGACGAGGAGCTTTTCGAAACAAAAAGGACGCTTGACGCAGCGGGGATTCAGACCGTTATAGCAAGTACAAGAATTGGAATTATAAGAGGTACGCTTGGAAGTGTAGCTGAGGCGAACATCCTGATAGGTCAATTGAAAGTCGATGATTACAACGCAATAATCTTCATAGGAGGCATTGGAGCGGCTGAGTATGTCGCTAATCCTATTGCGTTGAATCTGGCTCGGGAGGCAGTGCGCAAGAGAAAGATACTCGCGGCAATTGGCACAGCACCTACCATCCTGGCCAATGCCGGCGTGCTCACCGGTGTCAGAGCTACCAGCCTTTTGTCCGAACGTAACAGACTCTTACTATCAGGTGCTGTATATACCGGTCTCGCTGTCGAGCAGGATAGATTGATAATAACCGGTATTGGTCCGGTAGCTTCACTTCAATTCGGCAGAACTGTTGCTGACGCCATAACCGGCAGATAATTTCGCATACGCAATCACAGACGAAAAACGCCTATTGTTTGCAGGAACCGTAACGGTTGGTAATCGGCAGTCTTCTGTCTTTTCCGAAAGCTTTCGGTGTAATTTTTACCCCCGGCGGAGATTGTCTTCTCTTGTATTCGTTGCAGTCAACCATACGAATTACACGTAGGACATCATCCCGGGACAGACCCGATTCAATAAGCTGCTGCGCGGACTTGTCCTCTTCGACATAACCTTTGAGGATTTTATCGAGTAAATCGTAATCCGGCAGTGAATCGCTGTCTTTCTGATCGGGCTTCAGCTCGGCACTCGGCGGCCGAGTTATTACATCGGCAGGGATAATTTGTCGTTTGGATATTTTGTTTATGTGTTCAGCCAATTTATAGACCATTGTCTTGGGAACGTCTTTTATCACGGCAAAGCCCCCCGCCGTATCGCCATAAAGAGTCGCATAGCCAACAGCAGTCTCGCTTTTATTGCCCGTCGTCAGTACCAGAGAGCCAAACTGATTACTGAGCGACATAAGAATACCGCCGCGGATTCTGGCCTGCAAATTCTCGTAAGCGATACCTTCGCTCTTCCAGCCCCGGACGGTCTTTAAAGCCTTGTCGAATTGCTTAAGTATCGGCTCAATCGGAATGGTTAAAAATTCGATGCCCAGATTTTCCGCCAGCTTCTCAGCATCACCAATCGTTTCGGGACTGTTGAATTTCGATGGCATTGTCAGGCCGACGACATTTTCAGCACCTAAAGCCGCGACAGCGATTGCTGCCGCAACTGAAGAATCTATGCCTCCGCTCAGACCGAGCAACACTCGTTTAAAACCGTTTTTGCCGGTATAATCTCTCGTGCCGAGCACAAGCGCCTGATAGATTTCATCAGCACGGTTAGCCGGCTGTGGAGCAGCGGCTTGTAACGGCTCGACCTGCACAGCACCGCCGGTTGCGGTTATAATATCAGCAATCAGTAAATCCTCGTCGAACGCCTTTGCTTTGGCTTTTATTTTGCCCGTCGAATCGGCGAACATACTTCGCCCGTCAAAAATCAATTCATCCTGACCGCCCACAAGATTGCAGTATGCAACGGCACAATTCAATTCTTTTGCACAAGCATTGACCACTTCCTCTCTTGCTTTAATCTTGCCCGTATGAAACGGCGAGGCTGAGATATTGACAATCATCTGGATTTGACCGGCATCCTTAAGGAAATTGGCCAGCCATTGGTCTTCCCAAATGTCGGCGCAGATTGTGATAGCAACATTCAGGCCGCCGGCATTGATGACCAGCACGTCGAACATCTGATCAGGATCTCTGCCGATGACCTCGGCCGGAATGACTTCTCCAGCGGGGTTGCGCTGGCGAAACAACAGGGCCTGCCGCAGGCGCCGATTCTCTGCGGCCGCTTCTCGCAGACGCATATTCTCCAGCGC
>JABMRO010000705.1 GCA_013202635.1 Planctomycetota bacterium | reverse complement strand
GTCTCTTTTTGTGTCATTGCATCGGCGAGCAGATTTAATGCAGCGGAATATCTATGGTGAAACGAAATATATCTCTTTTTGGGTTAAGAGTTTGTGCTGGGATGAATATTTACACCCTACGCCCTACGGGACGAAGCTGAAAACCAAGGAACGTTGTGCTTCTTGCCCAGTTCGTAGATCGCGACCATCCACTAACGATGCTGTTAGAGGTTTGTCGATGAAGACTGGCTTGCCGGTATCGTCCTAGCCGGGTGAGCCTCCTATGTATGCACTGGGCCGCCAGGAATGCTTTTGACTCCAGCTATTGGGATCTGTGTTGGCCGCATCAATGATAGTTAGAGAATACCCTCTGCCATCAGTTGCTCTGTACCAATTATCGCTGTACTCAAAGTCCAGTATGGTTTGGCCTACAGCATCTTCCAGTCTGATCCTCTCGCCGGCGTTGGCCAAACGGCCGGAATACTGGCCTGCGACATTGATGCCGGTACCGTATTGAGCAGTAAAAACCTGTGGGTCTTTTACTACCACTACATACTGCCCTGCTGCAAGGTCGATGTCGGGGAAAGTGAAGTCAATTCCGTTGGTAAACTTCACCAGATTTAGATTAAGAGTTTCGGTTCCGATGTTTTTTAGTTCAATGAAATCTTCATTGGGGTCGTTGGGATTACCGGTATCTTGTGGATTGTACATAATCTCAGTGATACGCAGGTTTTCCGCCACGGGGCCAACCGCAAAGGTCGCTTCGTTAAGAGCGCTCCAGTTGCTGCCGTTCAGCACTCGTGATTTTACGTGTGCGCTCCTGGTCAGCGTGATAGGCTCTGTATATTCAATAGCGGCAGGTGAAATCCCGCTGTCAATGGGAGAACTACTTTGTCCTGCTGTCAACCCGGCAGAGATGATGAAGTCGGAGCTGGTGGTGGAGATATTAAGACCGTGAATGGCAAGGATGTTCTGGCCTCGACGCAGTTCACCGAGGTAATCTGACAGATCGAAGGACTCGACACTCTGGGCCTCATGACCCTCGTCAGCTCGGGAATTCCAGGCAGGTGTTCCGGTGAATAACACACGCTGGACTTCGGTAAAGTTTATATATGCGATGAATCCGTCATCGTATCGCATATTCAGCGTCAGAAAATCAAAGCTATCCGGCTTTTCCTTGACGGTA
Source organism: Planctomycetota bacterium (assembly GCA_013202635.1). Lineage (GTDB taxonomy): Bacteria > Planctomycetota > Phycisphaerae > Sedimentisphaerales > Anaerobacaceae > NIOZ-UU13. The sequence continues at coordinate 3,231 of JABMRO010000705.1, read as the reverse complement.
AATGGAATACGGATATAACAGGAGGTATTATCGTTGTACATCTGCGCTGCTACGTCGATATCGATTAGTGCTTCATATCCGGAGCCTCTTTCGTATCCGATCCCGCCCGTGCCACTTATCCAGGCGGAGTCATCGAAGGGGAGGTAGTCTTTCCAGTCATCACTAATGGAACCGGTGGGTACTAATACTTTCTTGGCAGTACTCTGGGTTATGAGGTGAGTGTTAGTGCCTAGTTGTGAAGCCGCCTCAGTTTGGCGTGGATCAGACCCGTCCAGGGTATAATAGACCGTACCGGACGGACTCTCCATAGTAAGACTGGCTGGCTGATCCACATGACCGCCGTGTTGATACGCGCCGTTTACATAAAATATCGGTGCTTCAACATCAGGATAAAGACCTGCGTTTTTTAACTGCTGCAAAACGATATCGTGCCTCTGCTGAAAGAAATTATCCAAAAGCCAGTCTCGCATATCATACCAGTCATCCTGATTAAGCGGCGGGTGGTGGTGCATGTCGCCCCAACGCGCGGATTCACAAATCACCGGTATTTCGACCTGGTCGGCAATATCTAAATAAAGACTTCTCATATATTCTGGAGTCAAGATACCGTTGTTGAAAAGAAAATGGTGCACACGGTCAGCAAAAAACATTCTATATTCGTCATTATCTATAAGGTATCCGTGAAATTGCCCTATATCTCGAAAATCTGTAGTCCGGTTTAGTTCCATATGCGCCCGAGGCGGTAAGTACAAAGATATTTCTGAATCCCAGCTGTAGAATTTGAAGCCTGTACTGTCGGCTGTTCGTTTTCGAGCGAACCAGTAGTTGTTCCAGGGCCAGTCCTCATTATTGACACAATAATTCAAAATCAAATAGTCAATATAGTACGTCATATTCAACAAGCAGGGATAATCAGGATTTCGGGAACCATCGGGATTATTGCCCTGAAGCTGCTGATAGGCTTCATATGAATTGGAAACTTGCTGACACAAGGCTGTCATCTGATGCAAGGCCGAGTCATTCCCTTCTCTGAGGGTTATGCCTCTGTGTGAAAATGTATCCCAGTCTTCTTCCTCTCCGCCGTAGTAGCTGGCTGAGAATGAAGCATCAGGACGTTCGCATGGAAAATAGAGTCCCCAGTACAAGCCATTAATATAAAGGTGTACTAATATACTGTTTGGGGATGCATGGCCCATATCTCGCTGCAGAGTTCGGATAAACTCATCACGTGTGTATTGTTCATAAAATCTTGCACCGCTCCAGCCATATCCATCATTGAAGCTGGATCGCAGGACGATCGTATTAAACTCACTCGCAGCGTCCGGGCCAAAGAGTGGATATCTGAACTTTGAAGGTCCGTAGATACCCTTGAAAAGCAAGCGAAAGGAGTATTTTTTGCTCATACTACGAGACGCACCGCCTATTATTTTAATTCCACAGTTGACTTGAAATCCCTCCTGTGTGCCGTCCGGATATATCAATTCAACAGAAGCTGGTTTTTCCCTTTCTGCATTCGGATTTGAGTATACACCTTCAGTCCCGAACATATGATCTTGTTTCATGACGATTGACATCGTGGGAATCGATATCAGAGCATTCTTAATGTTGTCATTGTAGCGAGCGTCATATACGATATCGGGATCCATTTCGTAGTCAGCGCTCTTTGAATCCCATCGATCGGGAAAACCTTCAGGATAAACAGGCTGCTGTATTACATCGTCCCCAAAAATGTAGGTATGCGTTACAATCTCTGAATGCTTCCAGCCCGGTTTAATCGCCTGAGCACGCAGGCATGTTGTACGATCGATTGTAATCGGGCCAGTATAAGGTGTGCTTATGATGGTCTCATCGGACGGACCACCCTCAAATATCTCATCACCATCGAGTGTATAATATATGTCAGCACCTTCTGTTTCAGTTGCGATTGTAAGTGTAAAAGGCTCATCGTAAAAGCCGCGTGTATGGCTGAAGCGGGGATTTTCAACCTCACCTAAATAGACATCCGTATTTTCTTCGCCCGGCGTAGCTGTAGCAAACAAATACCAATTGTCGAAGGCATCCGGGAATCGACCGTATGAAACGTCGCCGGTCTGCTCGCCAAATGTGATGCTGTCAATTAAAGTAGTACCATCGGCATCAAACAAACCGATTTCCTCACCATCCGCATTTAATTTGAAATTCGCATGAAGCCCGGGATCGGTAGTGTCACCATCCGCCCATACTAGTATGTAACCACCCGCGGGAATAGTAGTCGAAGCCGGGAACTGCCACTTGGTGGGATTGTCTAAATCGTCCGTTAGATACATACCACTTACATCAATGGGGCTGGGGTCGTCGTTGTAAATTTCAATCCAGTCGTCATACTGACCTTGTGGGTCTTGAATAATACTGCTATTAGAGGCCATAAGCTCGTTAATTACCAAAGGAATGCCTGTATGATTATCAGCCGATAAGGCTAAATCAGTGAGGACGGATAAAGATACCATCATCACCAGACTTAGAGATAAGATTTTCATTGGTCTAACCATCCTCTATGTTGTTCCCAACAGATGCTTTAGGCCGCTGAGTGGGGTTAAATCTTTGTGAGTTCACATTTTGTAGGCTTTTTGAAAAACCAGTTCTCTGAAGCTTATTATCTTCAAAAGAGCAAAATCACGTATCTAATTCTAATTATAGCACATATAAGATGGTTGAGTCAATGACTTTTATCTCGAGATGCTTATATTAAGGCTATATGTGAAGACCAAAAAAAGACAGAAAAAATATATGGATATCTTAGCCATAGCAATCCTCCTTCAAATAAAATTTAATCGATTCACCGTACTTACGCTACGCAAAAACTCGTAATTGATTAAGTAGATGGAGGACTTTATTAGTTGTAAACGGCGGAGCAGAACTGTACCACCTTTGCTTTGATTTGAGGCAAAAGAGCATGACATTACTGTTGACAACAAGTCAGCAGCAGATAACAATAAGAATATCCTTTTTCTCCCGGATAACAGATATAGGCTCATAAAAAAGGCTATTTAGGCGATTTTAGCGGCTAACTTACTGTGGGCTGTTGAGCCTGTTCTTGCTAAAGTGGAAATGAATGTAGTTGTCAAGCGATCGTAGGACCGCTGAAAATTGTTAATTTTATAGCGAATGATCTTTGAAAAATGAATAAATCTGCCTGGTGTCAGTGGCTAAAAGCTTTCAAGGCTAAGTGAGGTTGATAGCAAGTTCTATCTC
>JABMRO010000049.1 GCA_013202635.1 Planctomycetota bacterium | reverse complement strand
TGAAAAAAGAAATCATCAGGCAGACATGGGCCATACCGAGTCCAGCTACCCGTATGAAAGAGAGGGTATTGGAAAGATATCCGCTGAAAATCTCAAGAAGCTCAACGATCCATCCCATTAAGAAATTCATTATCGCAATAACACTAAACTTCCTGTCAGGTTGGTCTGGTTTATGTTTGAAATAGTGATAAGGCTCCTTGACAAAAAGTAAAAGAGAAGGCAGTCCTACAAGCACAAATATTACTGTACCTGAAGGGAATCCCTTTGAATTTTGCGATATAATGTGGTAGATAATATATATACCACCGGCATAAATCCACCCTCCGAGAATGCCGCCTTTATCAAAAAACAATTCCATCCACTTTCCGGTCCGAATCATATTAATCCAGTTAAAGAGCAGGCCGAGAGAAATAACTAAAATACCGAAACACAATGTAATCGACAATATATCAAAAATGTCATTTACTGCTGAATTTCCGGAGCTATGACCGGCGACAATTCCGTGGAAATCGAACCAGAGCGGCTTAACAAGACCTGTCCCGAAAAAGGAGCCAAAGAGAAGCCCAAATAACATTGAGGACAAACCACACCAGATAATAAGCCATGAAAGATTGTACAAACCTTTCTTTTGCTCATTATTCTTTAGACGATACGCACCCAGGACGCCAAGTAATGACAGAACAAAACCCTGTCCGATATCAGCGAACATAAGTCCGAACATTGACAGATACACGGGCATTACAAAAGGAGTAGGATCAATAGTGCCATATTGGGGAATGCCGAAATTACTTACCAGCATCTGAAAAGGAGCTAATATCTTCGGATTATTAAACTGAACAGGGACCTGGTCAGCGATAGTATCCTTACTCTCGGCTTCATTCCATTCCAGGTAACATCGGTTTTCGGATGCCCTTTCGATTGTTTCGGTTAGCTTTTCTTTTTTCGACAGGGGAAGCCAGCCTGAAAAAATAACCGTCCGGGAGGAGGATTTGAAATTGGTCTGAATTATGTGAAAAAGTTCGTTGACACGCAGATTAACCCATATTTCCCTGAGGTATTTCTCTTCTCTTTTTACCAGGTTATTTGCCTTTGTTTCAAGTTTCTTCTGTTCGTCTGTTAACTTTTCGAGTTTTACAGAAAGTTCCTTGAAAACATCCTCTTTAACTGACTGCAGCTCATCCGGCAGTTCAATCTCAGACCATCCGGACTTTGCAAGGATTTTATCAATCTGTTCGGTGTCTCTTTTCATTGAAATCAGGAGATAATGAGCAATATCCTTTTCCCTTCCCAGCGCAATATTCAATGAAGGGAAGTCTCTCAAATCATCCTCAAGCTGTCTTGCATGTGATACAGGCAGCTTTCCGGTTTGCATGGAAATAAAAGAATGCTTTCCGTGGAATGGAATATCAGAAAGGCCTATGCCGTATAGTTCCACCTGTTTTCTGATGTCCTCCAACTTCAGTATCTCCTGCTGGATCGCCCGCTGCCTTTCCCTGAGGCTCTCACGCTCTGAAGCTATTTTATCAAGATGCTTTTTCTCGTTTTCAATATTAACGGAAATTCGGTTGGTTAGATCTGTTTCTTTCGGCGCTGAAGGGATAACACCGCCTGTGTGTAAAAAACCTTCAATCCGTTTTCTCAGGTCAGAGATTTCCGAGAGAGAGGCCTGGGATTTGGCATCGGACAGATTGTCCCGTTTTTCACCATCAACCTCCGATATATTAATAAACTGTAAAACCCCTTCACGAAGGAGTGCTTCAGTTACGCGCTGAGAATCCTTTCCCAGCACTATTGCAAAAATCTGTATCATCTGAGAGGTAAACATCATATCATGCTCTCAATCCGTTCCTGCTGTATGCCGTATTGTTTTGCATTCAATATTAACCTGATCTTTTTCAGCTCATTCCTTTTTAATATAAAATATGAAAGTATAATTCCGATTGTAAAGGGATAACCTGAAAGAATATGCTGGACCTCATTTTTCATGATTTCTTCCAGTATCCTGCGAATAAGGAGAAGCCGGGAGGTACTATCCGTGGTCTGGGCCGACAGAAGTGTTGACAGGCCCGGATATTTGCTCGTAACAAACCTCTGAAGCACAGAAGTTACATTCTGCGCGCTGTACAATTCACCGATAATGTCCCTGCTAAGGTTAAAGCCTCCCGGCACAATAGTTGCCAGGACCGCTTCGGCGGGAAGGTCATAAAAATTTTTCAGCCGGATAATCCAGTTGATATTCTGCAGGTCAATTTCTACGCCTGTAAGTCTGAGGGCTATAGTTCTATCTTTACGGCCCAGTTTGCTAACGGAAGAAAGAAGGTTGTCATAGTAAAAATGGTCAAAGGCAATCTCCATACGAAAAAGAGAACCCTGCGACTCGGCAGTATGACTGTACTTCCTGATAATCTGACTGTATGGAGTTCCTTCGCACACGCCTGCAATCTCGTCGAAATTTTCCGCATTAAGAATAATGTCAACAGGTATATCATTAATAATACGTTCATACAAGATATAGTATATGTTCTTCTCAACCGAACGTTTCCGGATTTTCCTGTCGAAATAAATCCTTATGGCATTTTTAAGGTTGTCGATTTCAAACTGGTACAGCAGTGCGTCAACGAGTTCTATGGAATCAGGATGAAGGTATTTTTTGATATTTCTATACAGTTCAATTTCATTTTTAAGAAGCTCAAGCTCAGCCTGTTTAAGATCACCGGTGCCGGAGTATATCTCTTCAAGACTTGCAAAAGGTGTTTCACGCAAAAGAGCCAGTGCTTCATCAAGGAAAGGGGCTTTTGCCAACTGGTTGAATGTTTCATCGGGAAGAATCTTGCTGATTCGTGCACGCAGCTTTGCGTTGATAAACGAGTATTTAGATAATGGACTTGCCATTATTTTTTATCCTTCTCATACTCGGTGTTAATTATGATATTACAAATATGATCAACCAGATTATCTATCATTTCTTTTTTGTCTTTCAGTAAGGAATCCTTTTCATGCCGGGCCTGTTCGAGTTTCTCCTGCCTGATGCGTTCAGCCTCTTTTTTTGCCTCTTCAACGGTAGTTTGTATTATTTCCCGGGCTTTCTGTTTCGCATCACTCATTTTCTTTGAGTTCTCTTTTTCTACAGAACGTCTTATTTCAGATGCTTTGTTACGGGCCTGCTTAAGAATTTCGCCGACCTTTTCCTCTGCCTGAAAGACTTCTTTAATTATCTGTTTCATTGAATCAGGCCCTAAACGGAACAAACATGACACAATCTAATTTTGGCATAAATATATATAATCAATATTGTAACATTGTAAATTAAATAATGAAAACTTGTCAAGGCTCCGATTGATGGAGTTCTTTTATTAAAAGTTCCTTAAAGAGATTGTTTGGATACTCCGTAAAGAACAGTTCGATAGGATTATGGCTTCTGCATGTTCACCGATATGGACCTCTTTTGGCAAATCAAGGGCTGGGTGTTGTTGGTTTTTGGATAAATTGAGTGCCGGTTCTCGCGTGGTCGATATAGAATTCTTTGCTTGCGTCGTTTGAGTCTTTTTGATATTTTCTTTTTCATTCGAAATGCATCCTTGCATCTTATCATTGCTTTGTAGATTAAGTTACGAAAGTCCTTCAGAAGAAAGGACGCAGGGCATTTCGAGTATTTTTTATGAAGTCACGCTTGTATAGAGACTAACCCGGGAAAGGTTAACCGAGGTGTGGTCAATCTCCGGGATTTCTTGTATGCTGTGCGAGACTCTTACAGGTAAAGGTGTTTCTATGACGCGTAGATGCAGAATCTTGCTTGTCTTGATGGCTTTTTTTGCTGCTGTCGCAGGATGTTTTATAGTTTTTGTAGGACCATGGCCCACGTACAAAAGTGGCTTTAAAGATAAGTCCTACTACAAGAAGGCCCTCGCTACAATTGAACGACATAGAGAGCGTTTGTCCCATAGTTCCAACATCGGGCAGTTCGAAGCGGGCTGGGGCTCTCGCTCCATCACACCACCAACAGGTACTCCCTTGGCGGGATTTGGAGACCGTAAAGGCAAATCATCGACTGGTGTGCATGATGAAATCTTTGTCAAGGCACTGGCGGTCAGTGACGGCACAGACACGGTCGTTATTGTCGGTGCGGATATGCTGATTATCCCCGAGAACGTAGCCGAGCTGGTTCGGGCCCGTGCCTCAAAGCAGACGCCACTTACTATGAATGAAATTCTCTTTAACGCCAGCCACAATCACTCTGGTCCTGGTGGATTTGCCCCCGGGTTTGCTTCAAAAGCCTTCAATGGTCCATACGACCCGAACATCCCCGATTTTTTAGCAAGAGCCTTTACAGAAGCCATAGTCGAGGCCTATCAGTCGCTTGAGCCGGCCAAAGTGACACATGGCGGGCTCAACGCTCCTGAGTACATCAGAAATCGCACCCGCATAGACGGCCCGGTTGACGGCGAACTAAGCTATATGCTGGTCGAACAAAAAGACGGAGATCGCTGCTTCGTGGTAAGTTACTCTGCACATCCGACTATTCTTGGCGCAGACAACATGAAGTTCACAGGTGAATATCCGGGCTTCATCATGCGCCGCATAAAGGAGCGGACGGGCGCGGAGGCGATTTATCTCGGCGGAGCTGTTGGCAGTATGAGTCCCCGGCCCCCAGAGGGAGGTAATCCTTTAGATCGCTGCCGAGCCATGGGTGCGGCGTTGGCAGACAAGGTGCTGGAAGCGGTCGCGGGTGCCACTCTATTCAAGGATAAGGTGGATGTTGCGTCCATTGGCTTTCCTGTTCAGATGCCGCCGTTTCAACTGCGTCTCGGTAAAAACTGGCGTGTATCGAAGTTATTGTTTCCAGTTCTTGGCGTTGATACTGACGGATGGATGCATGCCGTGCGCATTGGGGATATAGTGTTGGTGGGTACACCGTCCGACTATTGTGGAGAAATCAGCATAGACCTGAAGTCCAGGGTTCAAAATCGCATTAGTGATCTCTGGGTGCTAAGCTTCAACGGTGACTATGTTGGATACATCTCGCCTGACAAATACTACTACGACGAAGATGAGAAAGGCGGATATGGATATGAACGAGGCACCATGTCGTGGATTGGGCCGGACCAGGAAGCTTTCACTGTATCGCTCATCATGCATATGATTGATGCTTTGTTCTCTGAATCTCACAAGAATTTGTCACAGCAGTCTTTGATAAGCGGTTCTTAATATGTCTTCCATGCAAACTGAAGACCGGCGACCGTGGATCGGTTTGGGATGGTTTAGTCTGGTCTGGTTATTCTTTGGCGGCTGTGGTGGCGCTGGAGTCTATTTGAGAGTATCTGGCGGTTGCAGTGACTGATAGAATTAGAGCTTCATACAGGGCTATGTCAAAGGTAAACGGTTGAATGAGAGAAAGGAGAACATTACGATGAAATGGTCTAAGATTGGGATGGCGGTTGTGATAACGTGCACATTTACTTCGTTTCAATTCTGCGCACACGCAAGTGACACCAGTATGGCGATTCAAAAACATCGCATGGGAACATTGGTCATAGAGACGAAGCCTGGGTCCAAGGTGCAGGTAGAACAGCTTCGACACGAGTTCTGGTTTGGTGCTGCGATTTCTTCATCGGCATTTAGCGGAAGGTTTGATCCAGAGGACGAACGCAGGTATAAAGAGGTATTCCTGGCGAACTTCAATGCAGGTGTTACCGAAAACGCATTAAAGTGGCATGCGATGGAGCGGTACCAGGGCCGGGTGGATTATACGGTCGTAGATGCGATCCTGGAGTGGACCTCTGAGCACAGCATCCCGCTGCGCGGCCACTGTTTGTTCTGGGGTGTTCCTGGGAGAGTTCAGAATTGGCTCAAGCAATTGGATGATGAGATGCTGCGTGAGGCGCTCCAGACCCGAGCCACGAACATTTCTCGTCGATATCGTGGACGGTTCACCGAGTATGATCTCAATAACGAGATGATCCATAGCAACTACTATGCCGAGCGATTGGGACCGGGCATAACCAAACAGATGGCCGAATGGTTCAAGCGGCAAGACCCGGAAGCAAGACTATTCGTTAACGACTACGATGTTTTGACAGGTAAGCGATTGGATGATTATATCACTCATATCCGCGGATTGCTTCAGGATGGTGTACAAATAGATGGGATTGGGGTACAGGGGCATCTGCACGGGGAGTCTTTTGATCCGAACGCTTTGCGTGGAGCCCTTGATAAGCTGGCAAAAATTGGCCTTCCTATTCGTGTCACGGAGTTCAATATCCCGGGCCAGCGCTCCCGCTTTAACCAGCGCCGAGGTCTGAAGCTCACACCCAAAGAGGAACGGGCCAAGGCCGGGGCACTTACAGATTACTACCGCATCTGCTTTGCGAATCCTGCAGTGCAGGGGATCCTCATGTGGGGCTTTTGGGAGGGCGCAAACTGGATCCCGCAATCCTCACTGTACCGACGGGACTGGACAGCAACTCCCGCCGCTGATGCATATCGTGAACTGGTATTTAATCAGTGGTGGACACGGTGGAAAGGTGAGGCGGATACAGGCGGACAGTGCCGTGTACGTGCGTTTTATGGCAAACACCGTGTCACATCTGACGGACAGGAGAAAATAGTTAACCTAAAACAGACTGCTGGTAAGGCAGTTGCTTCCTTCAGATAGATCGGCGCCATATGTAACTGGGCTGGTTTGGTCTGATTATTCTTTGGTGCCAGTGGCGCGGCGAATGGAATGGAGGTGTAAGCTCTGTTTGCCACGATAGGGAACAACAGTTGGTGACATTGGCCTGGCTTTGTGGGTTTTCCTGGTGAACTAAGCGAGCCAATGATTCGACGGTTCTGGACGAG
>JABMRO010000704.1 GCA_013202635.1 Planctomycetota bacterium | reverse complement strand
TGGTCGGTAACAAGCTCTATGTCTTCACGCGGCAGGGCGACGAAGAGGTTACTTTGTGCCTTGATGCAGGCAGCGGCAATGAAATATGGAAGGATAAATATACGGCGCAAGCCGTGACTGGAGCGGCCAGACGGCACCCCGGGCCGAGAAGCTCACCCACAGTGGCAAATGGAAAGGTTCTTACAATAGGTGTAGGCGGAGTACTGTCCTGCCTTGATGCCTCCACCGGTAAGGTGGTCTGGCGTAAAGACCCGTTCCCGAAGGTTGTGCCCAGATTCTTTACGTCTATGTCTCCCATCGTCGTTGACGGAATGGCCATAGCTCAACTTGGTGGACAGGGCAACGGAGCGATTATTGCATACGACCTGGCCACCGGAAACGAAAAGTGGCGATGGGCAGACGAGGGCCCTGACTACGGCTCGCCCGTCCTGTTAACGGTAGCCGGAACAAAACAGATCGTCACACCCACCGAAAAAAGCATCGTGGGGATTGGCGTAGCCGATGGCAAACTCCTATGGCAACTTCCATCCATTCCACCGAGGAGGGCTTACAACGCCGCCACCCCGATAGTGGATGGCCAGACTGTGATTTATGCCGCAAAGGGACGTGGAACAAAGGCGATAAAAATTGGAAAGCAGGATAATGCTTTTATCACCAAGGAACTTTGGAGCAACCCGGAACTGGGGACGCAGTACAACACACCCGTGCTTAAGGACGGCTTGCTCTTTGGTCTGTCAGACGGTGGCAACCTCTTCTGCATCAACGCCGAGAACGGCAAGACAGCCTGGACAGATGGAACACAGCACGACCGCGGCGGCTTCACCTCCATTGTCGATGCCGGCTCATGTCTTATGGCACTGCCCAGCAGCTCCGAACTGATTGTTTATAAACCGAGTAAAAATCAATACCAGGAGCTGGCCAAAATAAAAGTGGCGGATACACCGACTTATGCACACCCGGTGGTTGCAGGGAAAAGGATATTCATCAAGGACCAAGAGTCAGTTGCATTGCTGATGATTCAGTAAGGTTCGATTTGATCGAGCGAAAAAAAAGAGCAGGCGGTTCTGCGGAATTGGCCTGCTCTTTCTTTTGATGGGCAGCCGGAATCTAATCGATTGGCGGCAACTACAGCTAAATAAACAAGTTGTATAAAAAAAGCACACCCGCATGACTGATAGTGGTTTTTTCCCTGAAAACGGGATAATTGAGTGATTTAAGGTTTTCGTAGCCAAAAAGCAAGCCGCGTTGGGAGATAACAGCAAATTTGGCCTTATTTTGTTTGCATAACCACTTCTGATTTCAGCTTTTACGAAAATAATAGAGCCGACAGCCCGGGCCCGGGAAAATGTCAATTCCGTAGCAAATGTCGAACATTCCGAAAGATCGAACGCGGACACATCAACCAGTGCTCATGGAAAGACCGCACTCTTTGTGAGATTATTTGCAATAATTATACTTTTCTTGTATAATACGCGCTGTGAAATAAAGCGGCCAAATGTTGATGGCTATTTTACTGTAATATTCCTCTTTTGCGGTTTTGAATACCTTTTTATAGGAGCAGAGCCCAAATGGTGTTGTCGGACACAATTAACTGCCAAAATAATGTAGGTATTGCAGCCAAGATTGTCGCTGAATATAGTAATTTTATTTATATGGTTATCTGTTCCCGGATTAAGAACAAATCTCGCGCAGATGATATATTCCAGGATTTCTTTCTTTCTCTTGTTTATAAACCCATACCTCAGAACGTCAAGAATATCAAAAGCTATATATACAGAGCTATATGTAATGATATCGTCGATACTCAACGCCGGACAGAAAGATACAATGCCCAAATTCATAAATATAAAGAAAGATGTAATTTTTCCATCAACAATACCGAGCCGGAAAACGCCTTAATTAAAGATGAGCAAATGAATAAAATGTTCGATCTTATGAAGGGACGGCTAACTAACAGCCAGTCTCAGGCGATTGCTTTACGCTACAGGACTAACCACAGTATCAAAGAGGTCGCAGAGAAAATGGGTGTAAAGAGTACGTCTGTCAGCAGGTATATCTGTACAGGGCTTAGAAAAATGCGTCAATCCTTGAATTTGAGGTAACGATAATGGTCGCTCGAAACTATAATTTATTATGTGAAGAGGCTAAGCTGTATTATTATGACTGTCTATGTAACGAAAGTCATGGAATTATCCCGGAATCTATCAGTGACCACATAGAGCAGTGTCAACACTGCCAGGAACAGATAGGCCAGCTTACAGCAGTGTTATCGCAAACCGATGGTATGGAATCAGGGCAAAGACAAGTCAACTCCGCCATTACCACTATGCTGGAACTTCATTTCGCATATATTGGCAAGCGTGTAACTTGTAAGACTGTCAGACCTTTTCTACCTGGCTTGTTAGATCCGGCTTTAGAGATTCGAATACTAACACCAATAACAGCGCATCTGGAC
>JABMRO010000703.1 GCA_013202635.1 Planctomycetota bacterium | reverse complement strand
TTCAGAGACCAGGGATATGATGTTGCGGTAATGGCCGATTCTACATCGCGATGGGCCGAAGCGCTCCGCGAACTTTCAGGCCGTATGGAAGAAATGCCGGCAGAGGAAGGATTCCCGGCTTACCTGCCGACAAAAATAGCGGAATTCTATGAACGTGCCGGCTCGATGGAAACATTAAATGGCGAGTCCGGTTCTGTTGCCATAATTGGTGCTGTATCTCCGCCGGCCGGTGATTTCTCGGAACCTGTGACCCAGCACACAAAACGGTTTATCCGCTGTTTCTGGGCCCTTGACAGAAACCTTGCCAACGCCCGCCACTATCCTGCTATCTCGTGGCTTGACAGTTACAGTGAATATCTCAATGAGATGGCCTCGTGGTGGGCCGACCAGGTCGGTCCGGAATGGCTTCATGACCGTACGGAAATAATGGAGCTGCTGCATAAGGAAGTGCGTCTGCAACAGGTGGTAAAACTTGTCGGTCCGGATGCGCTGCCGGATACACAGCGATTTATCCTGGAAGTATGTACGTTGTTTAAGAACGCCTTTCTTCAACAGAATGCGTACGATAAAATTGACACATTCTCAATTGTTCAGAAACAGGCAAAAATGCTGCACATCATTGTTACATACTGGAAACGCGGCCTTCAGGCGATAAAAAATGGAACAACCCTTATTAAGCTCAGAAAAATAAAAGTATATCAGGATATAGTAAAGATGAAATTTTCCATACCCAACGACAATCTCTCAGGTCTCGACAAAATCGAAGCACACCTCGAGCGTTCAATGGACCAACTGGAGGCCTTGCATGCTTGAACAGGAAAACCGACATCTTCTTTCGGGACGTGAGTATATTGGCGTCGATAAAATCGACGGCCCCCTCATTTTTGTCAGCAAAACGCACCCTGTAGGATACAGGGAACTTATTGAATGCGTTGACACGGATGGTAAGGTACGGCTGGGAATTGTTCTTGAATCGTCAACCGATGCTGTAGTTGTACAGATATTTGAAGGAACCGCCGGTCTTACTCTTCCGGGTACTCGGATACGTTTTTCCGGTGGACCGCTTACCATTTCAGTTTCAAAAGACATGCTCGGGCGAGTATTTAACGGTTTAGGGCATCCCATTGACGGAGGTCCGCCGCAGCGCAGCGACATTGAGCTGGATGTTAATGGAATGGCGATTAATCCGACCGCTCGGCAGTATCCCCGCGATTTTATACAGACAGGTATATCTGTTATTGACGGAATGAACACACTTATCCGGGGCCAGAAACTTCCTATTTTTTCCGGTAACGGCCTGCCCCATAATGAACTGGCGGCTCAGATTGCCCGGCAGGCAAAGATACGCGGAACAGACACCGAATTTGCCGTTGTCTTTGCTGCAATGGGGGTAAAGCACGATGTGGCACAGTTTTTCATTCGTTCCTTCGAGGAAAGCGGCGTACTCGAAAATGTAGCGCTATTTCTCTCCCTTGCCGACGACCCTTCAATCGAGAGGCTCATTACTCCAAGAACTGCTCTGACCCTGGCCGAGCACCTGGCATTCAACGAGGATATGCACGTTCTTGTTATTATGACCGATATGACAAATTATTGTGAGTCTCTCCGTGAAATATCCACTATCCGCGGCGAGATACCCTCACGAAAGGGCTACCCCGGATATCTCTATTCAGACTTGGCCGAGCTTTATGAACGCTCTGGAATGATTAAAGGACATAATGGCTCAATTACGTCTCTGCCCATACTGACAATGCCGAATGATGATATTTCTCATCCGGTACCCGACCTTTCAGGATATATCACCGAAGGCCAGATCGTATTCGAAAGGGAGATGGATGGTAGAGGTATTTATCCGCCAATTGCAGGACTGCCCTCTCTTTCTCGTTTGATGAAAGATGGCATCGGTGAGGGAATGACCAGAGAAGACCATCCTCATCTTGCAAGCCAGCTCTTTGCGGCCTATAGTTATGTAAAAGATGTACGCAACCTTGCATCTGTTATCGGAGAAGAGGAGTTGACCCCACTGGACCATGACTATCTTGAATTCGGAAGGGAATTTGAGCAGAAGTTTGTTTCACAGCGCAAAGATGAAGATCGAAGTATCGAACAGACCCTGACTCTCGGATGGGAAGTTTTAAGGTTCCTACCTGTCGAAGAGCTGCACAGGATTACCGAAGAGGAAATAGAGAAATTCTACGGATCATAGCGGGTATTAATAATGGCGCAGCTTAATTACGCACCTACGAAAACAAATCTACTCAGACTCAGAAATGACCTGAAGTTTGCTCAGCAGGGCTATGAGCTTTTGGACCAGAAAAGAAATATCCTGATTATCGAGCTTCTGGCACTTGTTGACCAGACTGTGGATTTTCAGAGCCGGGTTGAAAATGCCCTCGCCAAGGCATATAAAGCCCTCGAAGAGACGGTTTTTGACATGGGAAAACTTAAAGTTCAATACTTGACCGGGGCTGTCAATATTTCAACGGACATTACTATACGAACTAGAAGGGTCATGGGTGTCAGCCTTCCCGTAATTGAAACAAAATTCGCCGAACACTCTCCGTACTACAGCCCCATGGGGACCAGTTTCTGGATTGACAGCTCTTTGCAGTTTTTTAAGGAGGCACTCAGGCTGCTTGGTAAACTCTCCGAGCTGAAAATATCCGTATTGAGGCTTGCCAATGAAGTAAAAAAGACTATAAGAAAGGTCAATGCACTTGAAAAAATAGCAGTTCCCGATCTGAAGGAAACTGTTTATTATATTGAAGGCAGGCTTGAAGAGAATGAACGGGATATGTTTGTTCTCATGAAAATGGTTAAGGGAAACCTGGAGAAAAAAAGGCGCCGAAACGATGGAGAAAAATCGTGAGTAATCCCATTAAAAAAATAATGGTCTATGTCGATGGAACTGAACAATCTGTTACTGCTGCTCAGTATGCAATATGTCTTGCGTCATTTTCCGGCGCAGAGCTTATTGCCCACTACGTTATCAATACCAGAGCGGTGGAGGACCTGCTAAAAGCAAGAATATTTCTCAAAGATGAGCAGGTTGAATATGAGCATGATATGGAAGCCGACGCTGAGAGGTATCTTAATTACATCAATGAGCTTGCAATTAAAAAAGGAGTATCGATTATTAAAAAACGCAGCAGGGGAAATGTACATAAGGAAATAGTCGATTCCATTGAGGCCGATGATGTTGACCTTCTGGTTATTGGTGAACTGTCCCGAATCAGGAGCAGAAGGGATGAATTTTTTGATGAGACCGAACGGGCGATGCGTGCTGTTCCCTGTTCTGTCTTAATTGTCAAAGATGAAGATAGAGTCTGGGAAATGTATGAGTCGCTCGTATAATGCGGAAATTGAATGAGTATGAAAGCTGTTTTAAGTTATAGAATTTCAGGAGAAGTATGGTATGGCATTAATTGACATGGTTGTAGAGAAAATTGTAAAAATCCCACTGGAGTCGCGGGATAAACCGGATGTTTTACGCGAGCTTGTCCAGATATTAAAGGACGCAGGAGAAATTGATGATTTTGAGACTGTACTGAAAGCAGTGCAGGACCGTGAAGATAAACAGAGCACTGGACTGGAGAAAGCTATTGCCATCCCTCATTGTAAAACTACAGCAGTCTCCAGCCTGAAACTCGCTATCGGTATAGCCCCTCAGGGAATCGATTTTGATTCAATGGATGGGGAACCGACAAAACTCTTTTTTCTCTTGGTAGCTTCACCTGACCTGTCTGGTCCTCATGTGGAGGCTCTTGCAGAGATAGCAAAATTGGCCCGCTCAAATTCTTTCTGTAAGGCTCTGGTTAATGCGGAAAATGCTCAGGAAGTGGTTGATTTGCTGAAAGGCACATAAGTAAGTTTTCGGCCCGGAGGTCATGCACCTAAATCCCTTGTAAACAAATAAGGACGGAATTTTCGGCAGGGACAGCCATCCCCGTACGGTCGTGGTGTTCCGTCACGGATAGTCCGATGACAGAGAAAGCGCTGCCCCGGTTGGGGGCAGAGACCCAGTTTAATGGGCAAGACAGCACAGGAAGGATATCGACATGTATAAGAACAGTACACATTGTACACGACGCGAGTTTGTGGCAGCCGCCTCTGTGACGCTGGGCGGCACGGCATTAGGAAGTACTAAAACCAAAAGGAAGGATAACGCTATGATGAGAATCGGCTTTCATACTGATGCATTCAATTCGTCTTACTGGAGTTTCGAAAAATGCCTCGAATGGGCTCAGATGAACGGTGTCCACTACATTGAATGCGGGCTGATTGACGGGGTGAGCTGGATTCACGGTCTCGGATATCAACCGCATGTTGTGCTTTACGAAGATCCCCTGTTATTACGCAGGAAAATGGAGAAGTATGGCGTGCGATTTTCACAGGTGGACGCGGCATTTCCACTATCAGGCAAGAACGGACCGCTGTACGGGGTGCCTTATGTCCTCAAGAGCATCCCCTGGGCCAAGCTGGCCGGCTGTGAACGAATTGCCACAACCGACGGCCTGCATAAGCCCGAGGGCCTGTCCGATAGTGAAGCCATGGACATGATGAAACGCAGCTATGGCCAAATCATCGAGGTTGCCGAAGCCTATGAGATGATTATCAACATCGAGGTGCACGGGTATTTCACAACCAATCCCAGCATGATGGAGAGAATGCTGGCGTTCTGCGATTCACCTTATCTGCGCATGAATATGGATACCGGTAACACGTACATCGCCGGACAAGATCCAGTGAGCTTTTGTAAACGGTTTAAAAAGAAGGTGACTCATGTGCATGTCAAGGACGTCAGCAAGTCACTGGCCGCGGCGGTACGCGGTGAGCAGACCGGTATCGCAGTAAGCCACTGTGCCCTCGGCGACGGCGTCAACGCACAGAACATACGGAAGGTATTAACCATCCTGCGGGATATTGGATATAACGGCGTACTCAGCATGGAGTGCGAGGGGGCGGGTGGTCCTATGATAGTGAAATCCCTCGCCTGGCTGCGTCGAACGCTTCGTGAATTGAACATACCCACAGATGGGTGAGAGTGGCGAAAAGCTCTGAAAAAGGAGGCCGGAGGATGAATTCCTGAAAGTTCGGCGAAAGCGGGCACGATGAATTAGATTACAGGAATTTTCTTGTAAATAATTGCCTGTTTTAACCTCATCCAACACAAATGCGCTATTTGTCACTTCCGGGCTTGATCCACTTTTTGAGCCTGGCTTTGCACTGCCCTAATTTTCCGATTTCAGACGGTTGTCCCTCCGAAAAACCCTATCCTGATGAGAAGTTGAAGCCAAGACTAATGAACTTTCTGATTTGCTAACCATGCCAATCCCGCCAAATGGATTAGTAAGAGCCTTTCTGCACAACAGGCTGGGGAATCGGCAGGCATTATTAAGACGAGTGTAGACACTTCTTCGGTAGTCTATGCAGCTACGCGGACATATCTATGATGCAAACCTCCGAGTACAGGAACAGAAATGAGTTTGCTTGGACCTAAAATCTGTGGTCGTTTTGTTTGTGAAACAGGCGTGTCACCATTAAGG
>JABMRO010000702.1 GCA_013202635.1 Planctomycetota bacterium | reverse complement strand
CATTTGACTTTTTTGAAATTGGGTTTGTTTTGCATAATTTGCTTATAAATTCGTACGTAATAATTCGTAGAGAGTATCTCAAATTCGTATCTCGCATCTCGTGAAGTGTATCTCGTATAGCGTATTGTGGATTTCATATCTCATATTTCATATTGTGGGCTTAGGCCCCCTGTTGCGCGTCAAGTTAGTAGCACCCGGGGATAAACTCGGGTAAACTCAGGGAGTAAAAAAATACTCCCTCTATAATTAGAGCGATGTGCGGAAATGAGTCGAAAAAAGTCTCGATTTTTGATGCTGGATTCTCGTAACTCGATGTGGAGAAAGGAGATAAAAAATTTGAAAAATTTATATTTTTGTTTTTGATTAGTACCGTTTTTGACTGATTTTTCAACAGACTTACACTTTTTTGACAAAATATTTAAAAAAATATGTTGACAAGATAGTTTAGACAGGCGATAATGACAACAGAATTGTTGGCAATAAATGTGTTGGCAATAAAATTGTTGGTAATTGCTTAGCGAGGGATTAAAAATGAATACATTAAAAATGGGCCAGGGAAAAGTTGTTACCGGAGAATGGTTTTGGGACAGGGAAAAAGAGAAAGAGCTTTTCGTCCAGAAAATCGATGATGGTGCACATGTGTTATTGGTTGCTCAACGTCGGATGGGAAAAACGAGCCTTATGGCCGAGGTGGCTGAGTTATTAGCTGAGAGATATATATGTCTTTTTGTTGACCTTCAGAAGTGCCGGAGTGCCTCTGATGCAATGGTGGAGTTGAGTCTTAAAATTCATCCGCACAAAAGCCTTTGGAAAAAAACTAAAGGTGTTTTCAGTAATGTAATAAACAAAATGACAGATTCGGTGGAATTGATACAAATAAGTGAGTTAGGTATAACGTTACGTTCGGGTTTGACTCATGGTAATTGGGCAGATAAAGGTAGTCAGCTTTTTGATATTTTAGCTGGGGCTGACAGGCCAGTCGTTCTTTTGTTGGACGAGGCAGCACTGATGGTTAATAACATACTCAAGGATGAGAATCACAATATTACAGCAGAAGGTAAGACACATACGAATGAGTTTATGTCATGGCTTCGTAAAAACAGCATTAAGCATCAAGGAAAGATACGTATTGTAATTTCAGGAAGTATCGGTTTGGAGCCTATCCTGCATCAGGCCGGATTGAGCGCAACAGTCAACAACTTTGTGCCATTCGAACTTGATCCATGGGATGATGAAACTGCGAGCGATTGCATAAAGGCGCTGGGAAATGAATATGGAATTGAATTCGAAGAAGGCGCACCCGAAGAAATGGTCAATATGTTAGGATGCTCTATTCCTCATCACGTGCAGATGTTTTTCACTAATGTCTATGACAGGTGCGTAAAGAGAGGGAATATGCAATGTTCTGTTCCAGATATTGCGGAGGTCTATAAGAGTGGCATGCTGGGCGTTAGAGGGCACGTTGAACTTACACACTATGAAGAACGATTGGAGATGGTACTTCCAAAGGAATTATGCGCGCTGGCACTTGATATGCTGACTGAGGCTGCTGTTACAGGTCACCTTTGCGATGAGGCAATCGCAGCTTTTCAGAAAGATTATCCAATTGAAGGGCAGGATGTTGGTAAGATTCAAAAGGAGATAATTTGGGTTTTGGAACACGATGGTTACCTTAAGAGTGGAGAGAAAGGATATGTTTTTGTGTCGAAACTGCTCAAAGAATGGTGGGAGAACCGGTATAAGCGCTTCTTTACGCCAATACTCAAAAGAGGAGTCTAAATTATGAGTAAACGTATTGTAAAATACAATCCTGCTTTTCTTTCAAAAGAGGAACTTGTCAAGTCTTTTGTGGTTCGACATGCGGAACTTGAATTGATAGTACAAGTTCTTCGGGAGAACGTTACAAAATCAAATCAACATGTTCTTGTGATTGGACCGCGGGGTGTCGGTAAGACTATGCTTGCCTTGAGAGTTGTTGAGGAGGTTCGGAGAGAAAAAGACCTGATTGAACGTTGGTATCCTTTGGTTTTCTCGGAGGAAAGTTATCAGGTTACAACGCCCGGTGAATTCTGGCTCGAAGCTTTATTTCACTTAGGACAAAAGACGGGTGAGGACTGTTGGAAGCAGACATATAAAGAATTGAGCAAAGAACAGGATGAAAACCGACTACGGGAACGCGCACTTGGGCAACTTATGGACTTTGCAGATGCTCAGGGCAAACGAATCCTGCTTATAGTGGAGAACTTTAACATGCTGCTTGGCGAGCAATTAGGTGATAGGGATGGTTGGGCACTTAGACACACGTTGCTTAATGAGCCAAGAATAATGTTATTGGCGACGGCAACAAGCAGATTTGAAGAGGTAGATAACTGTGGAAAGGCAATGTTCGAACTATTCAGGCCACTTGAACTTAAACCTCTCGAAGAAGAAGATTGTCGAAAACTATGGACTTCAGTTACAGGAAAGGAGCCGCATAACAAGCGTGTTCGGCCACTTCAGATTTTGACAGGTGGAAATCCACGGTTACTTGCTATCGTTTCGATTTTCGCAGTTCAAATGTCACTTAGAGAACTAATGAATGACCTTATGCAGCTTGTTGATGAGCACACCGAATATTTCAAGAGCCACTTAGATAATCTTCCCGCTATAGAACGTAAGGTTTATTTAGGTCTTGCAGAATTGTGGAAACCCGCGACAGCACGAGAAGTCGCCAATTTGGCCCGGCTCAATGTTAATAAAACCAGCTCATTGCTGCGTCGGCTGATGGAACGAGGAGCCGTGGTTTTGGCCGACGGAAGTAAAAAGAAAAAATTATATCAGGTCGCCGAACGTATGTACAACATATATTATCTAATGCGCAGGCGTGGGGCACCGTCGAGAAGAGTAAAGGCGTTTGTGATGTTCATGGCGGATTTCTATGGGGAAGAACAATTAGTGAGTTTGGCTACACGAATTGCGGAGGAGGCCTGCTGTCTTGAGCCAATGCTGCGACGAGACCACTTTTATGCCTTCGAGGAGATTATACAACGGGTGACGAGTGAGCAAATTCGTGGGACAATAATAAAATCAGCACCGACAGATTTCCTCGATATGCCTGATACTCCGGCTTCGATAAAGAACTTAGCTGGACTTGAAGGTATGAAGGATGTGTATGCTTTGCTTGCGGGAAGTAAAAATCTTCTTGAAATTAAGGATGAATTGCAGAAAGCTGAGAAGCTCTTTCACAAATCAATTGAGGTAAGGCCTAATGATCCAACACTCCTGTTATTGTATACTGCGATTTTAATCATTCTCGATCGTCATAAAGAAGCTAAAGAGGTAACCGACAAAGCCATTGATATAAATCCGAATGAGCCATTGAGCTGGATGGCTCACGGTATGTTTTTACACACGGTCGAACGATACAGTGAAGCAGAGAAGGCATATCGAAAGGCCCTTGAGTTAAATGAGAAATTTGCGTGGATTTGGGCGCTTCTTGGTAAGCTCCTTCACGAGAATCTTGAACGATATGATGAAGCAAAGAAGGCCTACCAAAAATCTCTTGAGTTAGATGATAAGATCGAGTGGGTATGGTCTAATCTGGGTTCGCTCTTGTACCAGAATCTTGAATGCTATGATGAAGCGGAGAAGGCATATCGCAAGGCCCTTGAGATAAATGAGAAATCTGTATTGATTTGGGCGTACTTGGGCATGCTCTTATACGAGAAGCTCGAACGATATGATGAAGCGGAGAAAGTGTTCCGTAAAGTGATAGGACTTGATCCTAAGGCCGGCTGCTGGGCATGGTTGGCTCTTGCTGATATATTCCTTATACAATCTGAGCGATATGAAGAGGCTAAAGAGGCACTTAGCAAGGCCATGGAATTTGATAGTATTGCACCAAGGGCAATGAATGAGTTTGTGAATCTTGTTTTGGACCAAGATAAAACTGCCGAGGAGGCTTTTGAAATTCTAAAAGGCTACTTAGCGAAACCTCAACAGGTAGAGCAAAGCGTCGATATTACGACAGAGTCAATTGTCGAGTTGGCTGCATCCGGTTATGGTCGAGAGGTACTGGAAATATTGCGGGAATCTGCCAGTGCTAAGATATTAGAGCCGCTTGTTGTGGGTCTGCAACTATTTGTCGACGAGGATGTGAAAGCGGCAGCCGAGATAATGGAGGTAGCCAGGGATGTGGTCAAAAGAATTGAGGAAAGGCAAGGAGAAAAGGAAAAGAATAAAGTCAAAAGTAAAAAGAGAAAAGTAAAAAAGAAAAAAGTGCATAAGGATAAAAATAAATAAAGGTCTCCCGGCAGAAAGTCAAGTTAGCTCACATTCCCCTGTTGCACATCAGGTAAGCAGGTCTCGGGGATAAACTCAGGGTAAACCCTTTCAATTTAATATTTTCGATTGAATATTTTAGATCCTTCGACCTTGCTCAGGACTTTCGCTTCGCTTCAGTTTACTATTGGGATTGAGGAGAGTTAAGAGAATTTAGATTGAAGATTGCCGCGCTGCGCTCGCAATGACAATTATTTTAAATAGATCCTTCGACTGTGCACCTTGGGCACAAGCTCAGGGTGACGGTTGTGCCTACTCGCTACTTATGGCTGTATTTAGTATGAAGATTGATGACCCCTGAATGAATTAAGGGGCTAAATAACTCATGATGGTGTGGGATGCACACACTACAGCCCGGGCCCCCGTAATTTAGTTTTGAGTTTTGAGTTTTGAGTTAGGTTTGAGATTGCCGACCATGTCATTCAAATGATAATTGATTCCGTCCACGGAAGGCCGGATCTTCGATATTGGTTATGGGACGATAGTGTTCTATCAAAAGAGATTGACTTAAATGGCCTTTATATGTTAAAATACGTAAAAATAATAAACTATCGAAGCTAAAACGCACTCAGCGGTTACAATATAAGTGGAGAAGGGATGAGCAAAAATGCCCCGATTTATAAAGATATTGTTGTTTAGCCTGGTATTAGCTGTAGCCTTGCTCGGCACGGTCAAGGCCGAACGCCCGTTGCCTTTGGTGATCAATGAATTTATGGCCTCTAATAACAGTTCTGCTCGTGACCCACAGAGTGAATATGACGACTGGATTGAAATTTATAACTATGGAAATGATGCTATTGATATAGGGGGATTGTATCTTACGGACAATCTGACCACCCCGACCAAGTGGAGATTTCCTGACGGCAAACCGGGGGTGACTACCATCGATGCCGGGGGGTATCTGTTGATATGGGCGGACAATGATATCGGGGAGAGCGGGCTGCATGCGAATTTTAGACTTAGTGCGGGCGGTGAGGAGATTGGGCTGTTTGATTCTGACGGCAGTACGCTGATTGACAGTGTTGTTTTTGATGAGCAGACTGCCGATGTTTCCTACGGCCGGCACCCCGATGCGAACGACGACTGGCGTTTCTTTGGTTTTCCCAGCCCTGGCGGGCGAAATAATAATGCTTACTTAGGCGAGGTGTCCGAGGTGGAATTCAGCCATAAGCGGGGCTTTTACGATGCACCGGTTTTTGTCACGATAGCAACCGAAACAAAAGACGCTGTTATCTATTACACGCTCGATGGAACAGAGCCGTATAATACGACCGGCGGGCGGTTTGCAGGGGGAACGGTTTATACTAATCCTATCGCCATCAATAAAACCACCTGCTTGCGGGCAAAGGCAGTTAAGCCGGGCTGGAAGACGACCAACGGAGACGCCCAGACTTATATTTTTCTCGACGACGTGATTGTTCAGGACAGTCAGGCGACGCTGGAAGCCGGATTTCCAAGTTCATGGGGCGGTATAAGTCCGGACTACGGAATGGATCGGGATGTAATCGGGCAGAACATGGAGGATTTATTCGGGGGCATCTACGCGGCCACGATTCGAGATGACCTGAAGTCAATTCCTATGATGTCGATAGTAATGAAAATCGACGATATGTTTGGGAGCGACGGCATCTATACCCGCTCCACAAGTCAAGGCATCAACTGGGAACGGCCGGCGTCGGTCGAACTTTTCCATCCTGATGGTCGCGAAGGCTTCCAGGTGAGCTGCGGGATTCGCATTCATGGCGGTTGGTTCAGGTCACACAACGGAACAAAAAAACATTCTTTCCGTCTTCTGTTCAAGGGGATTTACGGGCCGACCAAGCTGCGGTATCCGCTGTTTGGCGAGGGCGCAGCCGATAGTTTTGAGACGATTGTCCTTCGGGCAGGTGCCAACGACGGCTATTCGTGGAGTTCTGCCAGATATACCGAGCAGTACACACGGGACGAGTTCGGGCGCGAGTTACAACGAGCTACGGGACACGCCAGCGCGCACGGAATCTTTGTGCATCTGTACATAAACGGGATTTACTGGGGACTGTATAATCCAGTTGAGCGGCCGGACAATGCCTTTTCCGCCAGCTATTATGGAGGCGAAAGGGACAACTGGGACGCGATTCATGATAACTCAGCCAACGAAGGGGACAAGACGGCATGGAACCAGATGATTGCGAAGTGCCAGCAGGCTGCGAACTCCAATGAGGTATATCAGGAGCTTCAGGGCAGCAATCCCGATGGTACGGCGAATCCGTCATATCCAAATCTGCTCGATGTTACAAACTATGTTGACTACCTGATAGTAAATCTATGGGGAGGGAACTGGGACTGGCCCTGGAAGAACTGGTGGGCCGGGCGAGAGCGGTCGGATAGCAGTACGGGTTTTAAGTTTTACTGCTGGGACTACGAGAATACCATGGGGAATAATCTTGGCCGCTCGCCGCTCAACAAGAACGCCCTGAACAATAATTTCTCTCAGGCGGGGGCGCCGCATCAATCCCTTAAGCAGAATGCCGAGTACCGGCTGCTTTTTGCCGACCACGTTCATAAATTCTTTTTCAATGAAGGCATCTTAACGCCGGAGTCACTGATTGGACGTTATGCAGGCCTGGCGGCCGGCGTGGAAAGGGCCATCGT
>JABMRO010000701.1 GCA_013202635.1 Planctomycetota bacterium | reverse complement strand
TCCCATCTCGCACAGGCGTTGAGGACTACAAGATACTAAGAAACAGGCTTGAGCAACTTGTGGGAAGGATCAATGGAGCACATGGAACGATGGGCTGGATTCCAGTCTGGTATCTTTACCGATTACTGCCCTTCAGAAGGATTACGGCACTGTACAACGTTGCTGATGTGGCTTTAGTAACGCCCCTGAGGGACGGGATGAACTTAATAGCGAAAGAGTTTATAGCAACCAAAACCGAAGGCAGAGGCGTTTTGATTCTCAGCGAGATGGCCGGTGCGGCAAGTGAATTAGGTGAGGCCCTGATAGTCAATGCAAACAATAAAGGAGCAATAATAAAGGCCATCAAGGAAGCCCTCGAGATGCCCCTGTTAGAGCAAATGGAGCGCAACAGATTAATGCAGGAAAGGCTTAAACGTTATGATGTTTCAAAATGGAGCAGTGATTTTATGAACGCGTTATTTAATATTAAAAAAACACAACAAGAACTCTCTGTCCGCAAACTATCCGAACCTTCTAGGCAGAAATTGATTAATGATTATGCCAGAAGTCAGAAACGATTGCTACTGCTGGATTACGACGGTACGCTCGTAAGCTTTAAAGGCAAGCCTGCAGAGGCAAAACCAGATGAGGAAATTATGAGCTTGCTGCAGAGTTTATCAAACAACCCTAAGAACAATGTTGTAGTAATAAGTGGTCGGGACAAAGCAACGTTGGCTCAATGGCTTGGCAGCCTTGACATAGCATTAGTTGCTGAACACGGGGCATGGATTAAGCAAAGAGGTGAAGACTGGCAATGTACGCAACCTTTTGAAGCTGGCTGGAAAGACACAATTAGGCCTATTCTCGAGCTTTATTCGGATCGAACAGCAGGCTCTTCGGTTGAAGAAAAGGACTTTTGTTTGGTTTGGCACTACCGTAGGGCGGACCCTGAACTTGCCTCTATCAGAGAGCAGGAACTAAGAGGTGTTCTATTAAATCTGATCGAAAACCTAGATGTCGGCGTGTTTGAAGGCAATAAGATCCTTGAAATAAGGAATATCGGTGTAAGCAAGGGTCGAGCAACGGAATTTTGGACTGGAAAACGAGATTGGGATTTTTTATTGGCGGCAGGAGACGATTATACCGATGAAGAAATGTTTAGTGTCCTACCGGATGGGGCGTATTCTATAAAAGTGGGATTAAGTATTTCAAAAGCCCAGTTCAACGTGGATACCCTGAACGAGATTAGGTCGTTACTCAAAGAATTGATAGGGAGTTAGTATGTTACATCTTGACGATTTCCGTCGTATAGTACCCGACGAAACATTAGCTGAGATTTATGCCAAGGCAAGGCCACTATATGGCAAACACATTGTCCACCTAAATGCCACATATCAGGGTGGTGGTGTAGCAGAGATTCTTTATTCTCTTGTGCTTTTGATGAATGATGTGGGTATAGATGCCGGTTGGAGAATTTTACATGGGAGCCAGGAGTTCTTTGAGATCACAAAGAGTTTTCACAATGCTCTTCAAGGAGCAAAGCTAAATTTAACGACAAGAAAAAAACAAATATACCTTCAAATCAATGACAATTTTTCAAAGTTTTCCCACCTGGACCATGATTGTGTCATTATTCACGACCCTCAACCACTCTCAATCATAACGTCTTACAGGAAATCCCAGCCCTGGATATGGCGAGGCCATATAGACCTGACTAATCCGCATAAAGAATTATGGGATTTTCTGAAAGGTTTCTTGCTTCAATATGACCAGATTGTTGTATCAAGCGAAAAATACTTCAAAGACGATCTGCCAATAGATCAGAGGCTAATGTTGCCGGCTATTAATCCTCTTATCCGGAAGAATAAAGATATCAACGAGAAGACCATGATTGAATATATAACCAAGGCTGGCATACCAACAGACAAGCCGATAATTACCCAGGTTTCGAGGCTCGACCCATGGAAGGATCCGGAGGGAGTGATAGATGTATTCAAGCTGGTTAGGCAAAAAGTCGATTGCAGACTGGTTTTCTGCTATAATGTGGCCAGTGATGACCCCGAAGGGATGAGGATGTACAACAAGGTCCTGCGAAAAGCCAATAAACTTTATAAAAATGGCCATATTATTTTTGTTGTTGGTAACAACGAAACACTGGTCAACGCAGTACAGCGATTTTCAGATGTAATAATCCAAAAATCGACGAAAGAAGGCTTCTGCCTTACTGTTACCGAAGCACTCTGGAAAGGCACACCAGTTGTAGCCTCAGATGTAGGTGGCATACCTTCTCAAATAGACGATGGTGAAAATGGCTTTTTGGTTGCCCCGAAAGATACGGAAGGATTCGCAGAAAGAATTATCCATTTACTTAAGAACCCTGATGATGGCAAAGCTATCGGACTGAAGGCTAAAGAAACCGTAAGGCAAAAGTTCCTGATAACACGCTTGCTTTCAGACTACCTGTATATGTTAAATTCCATAATCAAATAATCGTGCAACCAAGGCATCTACATTTGAGGTGTTTGTGTGATTTGTTTTGTCAGTTCCCCCAAAAGGACATGCATTTGGGGGTCGGATTTCTGGGCTTGACTTATCTTGCTGCAAGCGTGCATAACAGTAGTGTGGTCCCGGCCTCCTAAATGGCCTCCAATTTCTTCAAGGCTGTGCTTGGTTAAATTTCTGGCTAAGTACATGCAAATCTGACGAGGCTCAGTAATGCTCTGGCT
>JABMRO010000700.1 GCA_013202635.1 Planctomycetota bacterium | reverse complement strand
CTCGGACAGTTCGACGATGAATCCGAAGCCGCAAAAGCATACGACAATGCTGCCAAAAAACTCAACGGCCAATTCGCATTCTTGAACTTCCCCTTCAATAGTAAATAGTCATTATCGAAAATCCGGCGCCGTTTGACGGAGTAAATAATAAATTAGAGTCCCTATCTTTCCTTCCAGTACCGCTGCACGATATCGTCTTTGAGCTTAAAGACAACTGTATGTTCCGTTTCCTTCTTATCTTTGATAGCGATAGGTGGCGGAAACATGGCGAATTGGTTGTCCCTTGTTTCCGTGCATTTGTACCTGAGGTACTCGGCGCCATCTTCCGTCATGCTCTGCTCGGTCGGCTCACCAACTATTTCCACAAGCTGGTCTTTTGTAGTTATGCCCTGTTTAATCTGCCTGAGCTGCGAATTTTCAATCCCGCTGTAATGCACGTCACTTTGGGTGGCCACACAGCCGGCAAGCAGAATCGATGTTACGCACAGTGATACAAAAAGAGCAGTTTCATTAAATTTACATTTTTTCATTTCTCGCATCTCCTGAATAATTTCACATTTCAACGGAACAATATACAGATACTCCTACGCCTTTCAACTACAGATAATACCAAACATTGTGTTGAATTTCCATCTTTTGCCGCCTCTGTTATAATAAAGGCCTGCCGAATCCAAATGGTAACAGGAAAAAAATAAATTACCGTAATCTGCAACGATACATATTTTGCCGGCCAAATGTTACCGTTACATTACGGTTTTATCTTTTTTTTGTTATTTTTGGGTTTTTCCCGCCCCCTTATCTCCATAAACTTTGGTAGGGTGGGGCTTTGCCCCACCTTTTATCTTAAAAAATAATTGATTTGCTGACTGTCAGCCGATTAATATTACTGATATATGTATTCGCCTTGTTGGCGGATATTGGTTTCTAAAGTCCCGGGTAGGAGAAACGAAAATGTGCAATACTTGCGGATGTCGCTCAAAAAAGAAGACCAAAAAGAAAACAGCAAAGAAAAAAACCGCCAAAAAGAAAGCTAAGAAGAAAAAGAAATAACTTATCCCACTTGTCCCCGCAAGCCGTTAGCGGGGATCAATGCTAATAATCAATAGTAAATCGTCAATAGTCAATTAAAACGATATCTTCCGGAATTGCCACCACGTCTCGATGTCCCGGCCCGAGTATCTTACGAATCTCCGAGCTGTGCTTGCCCGCAAGAGATTTGAGTTGAGTGCTGCCTAAATTCGTCACGGCCATTGCTTTATCGTTGAGCATAACGACCGCACCGGCCTCGAATGAGCCTTTGACACTGATTACGCCGCTGGGTAGAAGGCTTTTACGATTTTTAACGGCCCGCATAGCGCCTTCGTCGATATTTATCGTCCCGGCGGGGCGGCTGTTCAGAATCCACCTCGAACGGTTGGACAGCTTTCGTCTGGGCATAAAGACCGTGCCTATCTCTTCGCCCGCTATAATCCGGCTGATCACATTTTTCACTCTGCCGTCCGCCAAAACTATCCTGAAGCCCGCGTTGGCTGCTATCTTCGCCGCTTCAATCTTGGTCTTCATCCCGCCTGTCCCGTGCGTGCTGCCCCTGCCTCCGGCGCTTCTGATAATATCGGCGGTTATCTCGAAGACGGCCGGTATCGCCCTGGCGTCGGCGAATTTGCGCGGGTTCCTGTCGTAAAGGGCGTCGATATCGCTCAGCAGAATCAGCAGGTCGGCATCTACCTTACTGGCGACCAGCGCGCTTAGCTTATCGTTATCCCCGAAGGCTGAGCCGATTTCGTCGGTGCTCACACTGTCATTCTCATTCAGCACAGGCACCACAGCCAATTTCAGAAGTGTCTCAATAGAATTGCGAAGGTTCAGATATGTCCTTCTGTTATTCAGCACCTGCGCCGTCAGCAAAACCTGCGCTATCGTAACTCCATATCGTGCAAACGATCTTTTATATTCGGCCATCAGTAACGGCTGTCCGATGGCCGCACACGCCTGCCGCATTTTTGTATTCGTTACCTTGCTGCGCATCTCCAACTGCCCGGCCCCCATACCGATAGCACC
Organism: Planctomycetota bacterium; assembly: GCA_013202635.1. GTDB lineage: Bacteria > Planctomycetota > Phycisphaerae > Sedimentisphaerales > Anaerobacaceae > NIOZ-UU13. The sequence goes on along the minus strand of JABMRO010000700.1, from coordinate 2,559 downwards.
CGAACTGATAATAATCACCTGCCTGCCCGTCTTCAGCAGCGAATTTATCTGCCGCGCAATTCGCCGAACATATCCGGCGTCCACCCCGTCGTTCTTCGTCAGAATGTTCGTCCCGATTTTTATTACTATTCGTTTTACCTTATTAAAATCCCGCATCGTACTTCATCCATCATCTGTTCGTTTATCCTCCATCATACATCGTCAATCGTTTATCACCCACATATTAAGTTATTACTGTGCTTCTTTCAATATCTTTCCAAATTTACCAACCCTGTTTCATTTGACCGTTTGAACATTTCTTATATACTAATGGTTTTTATCAGGAGTAACGATGAAAATCGGGATCATAACTGATACTCATGACAACAAGGCGCTCTTAAAAAAGGCAATTGAGGTCTTTGCCGAGCATCATGTTGACTGCGTCCTTCACGCCGGCGATATAACATCCCCCTCATCGGCACAGGCCCTTGCCGAAATTGACCACGCCAGGTTCATTGCCGTTTTTGGCAATTGCGATTGTGACAGTTCCTCTTTGGAAAGTGTCGTTAGCTGCCATAAAGGCGAAATTCACATGGGTGTCTATAAAGGTAACATCGGAGATAAAAAACTGCTGATGGCACACGACCCTCGCGCCCTCGGCGACATGGCAGTAACCGGCGATTTCGATCTAATCGTGTACGGCCATACCCACGTACAGGATATTCATAGAGATGGCAATACACTTGTCATCAATCCCGGCCAGTCATGGGCCGTCGTACTTGACCTTGAAAATATGGACTATGAAACAATCTTGCTGCAATAGCAAATGACCAAAAAAGCCCTTTACAAACATAAAAGAACCGGCCTCTTTTATCCAAAAATACCAACCCTCCATCCTCAACCACCTGTATTAACCGCCAATAATCTCTAATTCTCTAATCTCTAATTCTCTAACCTTCTATGCAAAAAAGTTTTTGCATTGCTTCCGGAATAGTCCGCAACAATCTGCCCGTTGCCGAGTAGTTTCCATTTATAAATAACAAGACCTTCCAGTCCTACCGGCCCGCGTGCGTGTATTTTATTAGTGCTTACACCAACCTCGGCCCCGAGCCCGTAACGGAAGCCATCACTGAACCGCGTGCTGCAGTTCCAGAACACATTTGCCGAATCCACCAGTGCCATAAACCTGTCGGCTTTTTCCTTATCATTGGTCACAATGGTATCGGTATGTCCCGAGCCGTATTGGTTGATATGCTCAATCGCCGCATCAAGCCCATCGACGATTTTTATCGAAAGGATATAATCCAGATACTCAGTTGACCAGTCTTCTTCTGTTGTGGGTTTTACATCGATTATTGATGCTGTTCGTTCGCAACCCCGTAGCTCAACGTCCTTTTCTTCTAAGGCTGCTTTGGTCTTCGGCAAAAACTTTTCGGCAATTTTATTATCTACAAGCAGAGTCTCAGCGGCATTACAAACCGCGACGTACTGGCACTTGGAATCGACGGTGATATTCACGGCCATATCCAAATCGGCATCGCCGTCTATATATACATGGCATATCCCGTCGGCGTGTCCGAGCACCGGTATATTGGTATTTTCCATAATATAACGGACGAATTCATTCGAGCCCCGGGGGATGACCAGATCGATATATTCATCCATGGCTAACATCTGGGCGACGTCCTGACGCGTTTCCAGAAGCTGAATCCATCCTTTGGGCAGTCCGGCTTTTTCGCTCGCCTCGGATATTACATCGGCTAAGATTCTATTGGTCTTTGCCGCTTCGCTTCCACCTTTGAGCAATACGGCATTTCCGCTTTTTAAGCAGAGCGTTGAGATTTGCACAAGGGCGTCCGGCCGGGACTCAAAAACAACACCAATAACCCCAATCGGACAACTGACTTTATAAAGTTCGAGGCTTTCATCGAGTTCCGTGGCAGTGATTGTTTTACCCACAGGGTCATCGAGTTTGATTAGGCTGTCGATACCGGCGATAGTTTGAGCTATTTTGCCTTCATCAAACTTTAGACGTTTCAACAAAGGCCCGGCCAGATTATCCTTTTCGGCCGTGACCAGGTCTTCTTTGTTGGCTGAGACTATTTCAGCGCTGTGTTGCTTCAGGGCTTTGGTAATCTCGACTAAAGCGTTGTTCTTTACATTAGTTGTAACCGCAGCCAAATGTATCGAAGCTGACTTGGCGGCTTGAGCTATTTCTGAGATATTCATTTGTAATTTACCATTGACGATCAATCATTTTATATTTATCATCGCAGTATAAGTAATCGATAATCAATAATCAATAATCAATTGTATTGCGGGTGTAGCATAACGGCTAATGCACCGGCCTTCCAAGCCGGCTACGTGGGTTCGATTCCCATCACCCGCTTTTGTTATTTAATCATTTTTCTTTAATGATTCCTGTGATATGCCTAAGATTTTCTTGTTGGTATTGGATTGAATGTTCGATATTAGCAGGTAGGCTCTTTTGTTGTTGGTTTTGAGTTGGATTTTTTGAGATTGGCAGGTAGGTTCTTTTCTCGTTGATTTTGGATTGGTGGTTTTGATATAGACTGGCAT
>JABMRO010000699.1 GCA_013202635.1 Planctomycetota bacterium | reverse complement strand
GCTCGACACGCAGGAGGTCACTGGTTCAAGTCCAGTACCGCCCATTTTGTAAGCCGGTGCAATTAACAGGAATTTGAGGCACTCTACCGGTTAACGAAGGGTATTTTCCATCCAATGCTCAAGCAGTATATTCAAGTCAAGGAAATCCACCCGGCAATCATTATTTATATCTCCGGGAATCCTCTCTGTACAAAGATCGATTATTTTCAGGACCATACCCCCGGCAAGGCCTCTGCATGGTGCGGCGTATGGCATCCGTCGCAGCTAAACAGATCTGAGTGTGCTAAAGCCATTACTACTGTAGGTGTTAATATTCCAACCAAAAGAGCCAAAATACCAACTTTCGTAAAATTCAATTTCATAACCATTTCCTCAACCCCAATCTTCCACGTGCGGTTGTGGATACAATTTACACAATCCAAACACGTTGAACTAAGTTGTTCAAAACCAGGAAGTATATTTACGTACAGGTGCCTCCAAAATCATCACACTATCTAATGTTATTATGAGCAATTTCCGTGCCTTAGCCAAGCTGTTTGGATTATCACAATAAGATATTTCTTTAATTTCCTGCCGTTAAAGCGGTTACGGATTAAATAATCTTTTGTTGTTTTCAGGTATGGTATCAAACAGCCTTCTTGTTTCTCATTATTGGGAATGAGAATCAGTGTTTTTGCTACTGATATGCGTTTTTAGCCTTTATGCGCATCACCTACAAATCCGCATCAGGGCCTTATTGCAAGATTTTACCTCTCAGATCGGGCTTAGTTTTCAGGCCTGCTTTGTCGTGCGATCTTTACATCGCTCTTAACCTCATCCAGAATTTTCACCCAGTCAAGCATTCGCGTACGTGCCAGAAGCTGGGGCTTGTACAGTTTTGCGGCAACCGAAGCGTAATCCTCCCAATGCCTCTGTGCTTCAAGAAGATGACGAATTGCGGCTTTTCTGTTCTGCCGGTCCTTCGACTTCTCGAACAAATGCAGATCAGTAGCGCCAAGAATCTTCGATGCATAGTAACCGCCCAGATGCAACATTGCCTCGATGTCGCCTAATGTTAACCGAAGCTCCCTGTTTATCTGTGTGGTCCTGCGCCGAATCAACTCGACCTGTTTGAGCGATTTGTCTGAATAACTCTGTAGCTGCCCGGCGACCTGAATCGGCGTTACAGCCTGCATCTGTTCGTTAGCAAGGTGTTTGTCGACATATTCCTGGATCGACATCATGCCGCTGTCCTGCATCGTTTCGTTCGTGATAAAATCTCGTACCGTATGAAAGCCTTTTCGCTGGTCGATACATCCTTCCACCGCCCACATAAAATCCCAGTCTCGCCAGTGGAACCGGTTCACCAGAGGAATTATCTTTGACGCCGTTGCCCAGGTATCATAAAGAGCCAAACCATTTGTTTCAGGGAACCGCCAAAGCAAAATCTTCTCAATAGATTCCCGCTTCATATCAAGGTCATATCCCAATCGCCCCCAAAGCATAAATTTGTACCAGTGTTTTTCAATCTCAAGAGAGCGCGGCGTTTCCGGTTCAAGGCTGGTAAACTCCCGAGCCCAGACGTATCCATCCGAGCCCATATGATAACCCGCGGTCTTTTGCGGGAGACTGGAGAGAAACGCCCTTACATATTCAGGGTCGCCCCATCGGAAATTGAATATGTCATCGTTTCGCAAATTCCACCAGCATTTCACATCGTACTGTTCCATTTCTTTTAGCAGCGACCTGCTGAAAGGGGGTTTGGTCGAGGAGTACATGTGTGCCTTTGCGTACTTGAAACTGATCTCGAAAGGGTCCGGGTAATTGGCGGCAAAATCGTTCATAATCTTACCCAGGCCGGTATTCCATACACGATGAATAAAGCGCACCTGTCTGTTCGGCTGCCGTTTCTTTGCGTCCATAATCCCCAGGCCGTATGTATTCCACAGCCACTTCTCACGGTCATATTCATCGTTTCGATTCTTCATATTCTCGCCGGCGGTGACGCCAATGCCGGCAAGCAGCGGATAAGTCAATATTGTTTCGCGAACGCATTGACGCAGATAGGCGATTGTTTTGGGATTGTCCTGTGCAGTAGTTATACCGTACTTGCCTTCAGCACTGTTCATCAGCACGTTCCACGTTATGAAGTAGATATCGATTCCCCGGTCTTTCGCATATTTCATAACACGCCGCCAAAACTCTATCTTATCGCCCATTGACATCTTCTTTACAACCTCAAGGTTCTTTAGAACCTCCGGCGAAACAAACTGAGGGTCTTTCCACGCATTAGATACATAGGTCGGTTTCAGCGTTGTTATGCACACATCTTCCAGGGCCGCGTCGGGATAATCCGGCAGCTTAACAATCGAAGGAAACGGGTGAGGGTTCCAAAGCGTCAGGGTGTTATAGCGATGAAGGGCCAGGTTATCCAGAAACTTTTGCCAGAACTCGAAGTTCCACATCTCAACGTAATTTTTCTGAGCGGCATCGCCCGTATCGTCGTAGCTCGGTGTTCTGGCATCCAGCGGAATATTGAACTTAATCCCCCGCTTTGGAATAGAGGGCTTGCGAACCACATCACGAATGTTTTTAAGCTCACCAATACGAATCAACTCAGCAACCTCAAGCCCGCCGTACATGGCTCCGACCTCGTCGGCCCCGACGACCAGGCAGGTGGAATTCCGTATCATCCGAACAGCGTATCCCTGGGGCTCAAGCGTTCCAATTGGTTTTCTGCCTCTTTCTTCCAGCCTGGTTTCTATCCTCTGCTTAGCTCTGACCGTCAGAATAATACGGGCCTGCTCACTTCCTCTGGAAAACTCATCGAGAGGCCTGTCTGCAACATTGTATCCTTTCTCAATCAGTGCCTCGCTGACTTGACGCACAGCAAAACCAATTGGGCCCTCACTCGAATCGCTATAGATCACAACTTGCCGGGTATTCGCCTGATTTCCAAAACAAAACGTATCGATTCCCAGGACCATCACACAGCATAAAAGCAACTTTGTCCACTTCTTCATCATCCTGTAACCTTTCATATTTTTCCCACTAATATCGACCTCATTTGTCATATATTCGTAAAGGACAATTAAACCCGAATTCAACGTCAGATGCCGAGTTAAGTCTTGTTTTTATTTTCATGGCCAGTTCGGTGCAGAAGATTTCCGAGAATAATAATAACAATCAACAGCACAAAAAAAACCATTGGAGCGTATGAGCTATATGATGCCACCTGGCTATGAATACGGCGCAGAAAAAAGGCCCAGCCAAAGATAGCCACATAAGTGCCTGCCAGTACAATGGGTATATTAAGCCGGGCTTTCAGGCCCAGCAGAAAGCCAATTACACAGCCAACGACAGGGCCGGTCATCCAGAAAGGTAGCCATACGAAAACAAACAGCCCGATGATACCATACCTTTGGACCTTGTCCTTGTGCGTTTCGGCGGACCTGTGGAGACGGTCTAACATGTTCCTGAGCCATTTAATTACCAATAGATGCTGCCAGCTAAACACAAAAAGGGGATAGAAAATAAGCACCAAAATCGTTTCAATCATAATACAGACCGTTATTACCATAGCATGCCCGAGTTCCAGGGAGTATCCGAAGGCCATGGCGGCAGCTCGACCGAATATGATATCAGTAGCAGTCATTCCAAAGAGAATCTGGGATTCCTCAGGAGAATAAATCAACTTAATCCCAAGCCATAAAGTGTATAGAAACGCCAGAGTGACTCCGACTAATAAAATACGACCCTCCGAGCTGGTCAGGAGAGTTTCTTTTAAGTGATTTTTCTGTTTTGAGTTTGTCTCGTTCGCAGGTTGTTCTGTTTTTTCTTCCATATCTTCAATATTCAATCGGACAGTAAGTGACAATTATAACCCGTACTTGACATTGTTTTATGCCGGGAACATTATTATCGATGTTCTTGTTAAGTCTGCTATTTTAGCCATTTATTCAGATCAGGATTAAGCAATTCACGGATTTCGGGCTGATCCAGGTTTTCTTTTGTAACTAAGATAGAACCCGTATCAATTCGTCCGGGCACTTGTTCACCTCGCAGGTGCCGGACCATGGTTTTTACACCGAGATAACCAATACTAAACGGATTTTGCACTACAAAGCCGCTCAAATGTCCGGCTTGCAGGGCGGCAATCATTTTTTCGGAACTGTCGAAACCAATGAATCGAACCTTTCCAGCATAGCCGGAATCCTGTAACGCACGCAAAATACCCAAGGTTGTCGGCTCCGTCGCACAAAAGATACCATCGATTTGCAGGGTTCCGTCGGCTTTGGCAAATCGAGAGAATAAATTCTCCGCCGCCCTCAACGCACTTTCCGTGGTCACTCCGGCATACTGGTTTGAACTTACAATCTCGATACCTTCGGAGGTCTGAATTCCATCAAGAAAACCTTCTTCTCTTTTGGTTGTACTATCCGAGCCTTCAGAGTATCTCAAGACCACAACCTTGCCTTTTCCATCGAGCAGTTTGGCCATATATTCAGCGGCAATCTTTCCGGCCTTGAAATTGTCCGTTGCGACATAACTAATGTAATTGTCCCCCTGCAAGCCTGAATCAAATATGACAACCGGTATATCACTTCTCATGGCCTGGTCAACCGGCCGGCGTAAGGCAACATCATCAAGCGGAGCCAAAACAATACCATCAACCTCTCTGACAATGATGTTTTCTACTACAGAAATCTGAGCATCACGGTCATCTTCCTTAAGGGAACCTTTCCAGAGTATTTCAACATCCAGCTCCTCACCGGCCATTTCGGCTCCGGCGTGGACCGTCTTCCAGAATTCGTGAATTGTGCCTTTGGGAATGACTGCAACGGTCAAACGCCCGTTTTCATTAGGGACATCCTTTTTGCTGCATCCTGTCAGACAAAAACCGAGCACAGAAGAAAGTAAGAGAATTATTGTTTTTCGTATCATACTACATCCCATGTATGCACTATATTCTACTATCTTCCCGCTGTTTGTTCAATATTTGACAAACTCTGCCCCTGCTCTGTTTATTTTACAGATTTTCTTAAATCCCGCTGAATCTCTATTAAGAGGACAGGATCCTGCTGATATCCAGATGCTCAAACATAAACCTTCACTGTTCCGCTTATACCAAATCAGCCTCCTATCCGTCAAGGAAAATCCCTTGATTCAAATTTGAATGATTTGTTGAGAAGATTTTGCAGAAAAGCGGAAAGGACAATGGGATATATTGAAGGTGTGCAGTGTGGCTGAGAATTATTGCAAATATCAGGGAAATTCAAGTGCAGGAGGAAGTCGGAATTTTCATCCGACTCCCCCCAAAATAAGGATTAGTTTTGTTCGATTTCTTCCGGTGTTTCTTCAGACTCTTCAGGCGTATCCTGAGAGACCTCACACGGTGTTTCCTGACACGGTGTTTCCTGGGGCTCTTGGCATACCGCCTGTTGAGACTCTTTGTCTGATGTCTGTTGACACTCTTCCGGAACCTGAGTTTTTTCTTCAAAATCCATAATTCATCTCCTTTCAAAAGAAATAAACTGAACTTTTAACAAACATCCATCCATCGGCATGTTCAGGCAGCAACTTTACCAGAATATAGGACTAAAAAGGGCTGCGAGAGTTGGTTCGCAGCCCTTCATAACTTCGGAAACTACTTGATTTTATATAGAATCCAGCAGAGGAACTCACACAGCAGCCCTTAAAGCCGGTCAATCGACTCTAACAGTCAAAAATAGAGTAACTGTGTATGTGCTTATTCTTTTGCAGGCTTAGTGGGATTTTTCTATTTTTGCTCCTCAAGTATGCCCATACCGCTACGATCCGGGTAAGGAGGCCTTTTGGCAGGTACATAGGGATTTTTCTCAATTTCATCAAGCATGTGCTGTATAGCGGCATCGAGCTGGGGGTCACTTCCATCGACCATTAAGGCCGGGTCATCGACAACCTCGATATCGGGATCCACTCCATGTCCTTCCATAGTAAGTGTTCCATCAGTTTCATAGAAAGTGATAAAGGGCACAGTTAATCGAGCGCCATCAATCAGGGACGGATTTCTGGAAATACCAATCACACCGCCCCATGTCCGCATTCCAATGAGTTTTCCCAGTCCGGCTTTTCGGAACAGGTATGGAAAGATATCGCCGCCTGAGCCGGACTCGCCATTAATCATCATGCATTTGGGACCCTGATGGCTCAGGGTCGGTACTCTCCAGTCGTTTTCATAACGCTCAAACAGATGGAGATAAATGGGGCGATTCAGCAATTCAATGAACCGGTCGGCAATATTACCGCCACCGTTCCAACGCTCGTCAATAATCAGCGCATCCTTGTTCATCTGGCCGTAGAACTGACGGAAAAGTTCGCGTTGTCCCCGGCTTCCGGTGTCCGGAACGTGTATATATCCAACCTTGCCGCCGGATTCTTTGTCCACATGCCGGCGATTAGTCTCAATCCAATGCCGATAGCGCAAGTCGTATTCGGAACCCAACAGCTTTACAACCACATTAGTCGCCTTATCGGGGTCAGGGTCAGCGCCGACGGTCAATGTAACAGTCGCACCGGAAAAACCCTCAAAAGCAGCCCATGGCGCCTTAGATGTATCGACAGGGACACCATTGACCTTGAAAAGATATTTACATTGCTCGCGCTCCTTCTGGTCCAACGTGCTCAGAGCAGAACGGGCGTCGGTGTCCCATGTTCCGCCCTCATAGACTCTGGCAATACGGTAATATCCCTGGTCGAGTTCGAAGTCCACACCGAGATAACCGATTGACTGCCGGGGGCCGGAGTCAATATCGCCCCCGCCGTAATATGTATGACCTGCGTTGACTTCACTTATCATCTCCCGAATGATATAACCAACATCGCGGCGAGACACACAGTCATCCAACATGGCTTCGTATTGCCTGCGCACCGCGGGCCAGTCAACCTTGTGCATATGGGGGTCGTAGAAGTAGTCACGCATGAATCGCCATGCGTCAACGAAGACCTGGCGCCACTCCTGGCGAGGCTGAATCACTACGTTCATCGGACTGGTTACGACCGGGTTCTCGAGTTTTTGGCCGGGCTTGGCATCGATGATACCCATCTTACCGGAACTTCGCACAAGAAGCTTTTTGCCGTCCGGCGTCATTTGCACGAAGCTTACCTGTTTGATGACAGTTTTCTCCTCGCGTTTTTCATCGTTCGGGTCAAAATACTGGAGCTCACTTTCCTGTCCGCGCCGCAGATAAATCAAATGGTTCTTATCGTTGACCTCAAGATAGGAAAACTGTCCTCGTTTAACGGGCAGACGGTAGCAGCGCGCTTCCATCTCTTCCAGTTCAATTTCGACCGGTTTGATTTTTTCTTTATCTTTATCCTCTTTGTCGTCTGCCTTTTTTTCGTCTTGGTCTGCGGACTCGGACGATTCCCCGCATTCTTCATTATCCGCATCATTGGGGTCCTTGCACTCAGACTCCTTGTCACCGTTAGTTTCTTTGTCTTTATCCTTGTCTTTCTTATCTTTATCCTCGTCTTTTTTGTCTTCGTCTTCTTTTTCGTCCTTCTCGTCTTTGTCTGTTTCTTCTTCATCGCTCTTTGCTTTGAAGGGATTCGAGACATCCTTGCGTAAGGGAATCGCATGCAATACGGCCGTGTCATCGTATATAAAGGCCAGACCCGCATCGGCGTATTTGGCTCGTGAAATTTCTCGCTCGCTGAAGAAGTATAAAAAGTCTCCTTTTCTATCAAACGTAGGCAGGTAATCGACGAACATGCCGTTAGTTATCTGGTGGAGTTCGTCTTTGGTAACGTTGTAAAGCATAACCACGTTCATGTTATCTTTATTTGGCCTGGTGTAGGTGAGCCATTGTGAGTCTGATGACCAACTAAACTGCCTTGGAACTCCCCATCGCCATCCACTGATGTTAACACGGTCGAAATAACGGACCTCGCGCTGCTCGACGTTGAAGACGTAAAACCTGCTTTCATGGTCGGTAAATATCATCCATTGGGAATCAGGCGACCATATGGGTTGATAGCGAAAGCCGGCTCCCATGGACGTGATAGTTTCCGGTCCACTTTGTCCATCAGCCGGACGAATAACAAGTTCGTTTTCACCGGATTCATCCGAAAAGTATGTAATCCATTTTCCATCGGGACTCCAGGAAGGTTCTCGTTCTGCTACACCGCTCGTGCGGGTGAGATTGCGAGGTGTTCCGTTTTTGGCGGGCAGAGACCAGATATCACCGCGAGTTTGCACCAGGATACGTTTGGCTTTAGGAGAAATAAACCAGTCTGAAACTCGCCCGCTCACATCCTTGCGCATCGGACGGAGCTTTGGACGGGCGCCGGGAATCGATATATTGACGGGGGTTGCCTGCTCGGAAGCCAAATTCAGCAGGTAAAGCCTGGCATTGTACTCAAAGATAATTTCACCTTCGCCGTTCGGGCCGGGCCCATTTGAAGGCCATTTGACATCATAATCCTTGAAGTGGGTAATCTGCCTGCCTTCTTTCGATTCAAGGTCATAGCACCAAATGTTAAGACGATGGTGCGCTCCGGCATCCGAAAGGTAATAGATTTTCTTTCCATGCCACATAGGAATAGTATCGGTGCCTTCCCAATCAGTAATCTTTTTTGAAGTGTGGTCGGCCAGATGGAAAAGCCAGATGTCCGACGCCCAGCCTCCGCGGTAACGCTTCCATGACCTGAAGTCGCGATTGCGAGGTGTATATGCGAGCCATTGGCCGTCACCCGAAATGGTCCCATATCCGCCGTAAGGCACTGGCAATCGATTCGGCAGACCGCCGGCTTTGGGCACGGTGAATAATTGCATCTGACGTCCCAGTCCACCCAGTCCATTCATCGCAAACAGGAGCTGGTTATCGAAAGACCAGTCGCACAGACGTTCACCACTGGAATGATAAGTCACCCTTTGCGGGATTCCACCTTCAAGGGCTACAGTGTAGATATCATAATTACCATCATAGTTGCCGTTGAATGCAATAGTGCGGCCATCCGGGCTGAATCGCGGAAACGCTTCTCCGCCGGGAGGACTTGCCAACGGGGACGCTACACCGCCCGATCGCGGGACTATCCAGATGTCGTCTGCATAGACAAATACGATATGAGTCGAACTGACATCCGGATAACGCATCATACCGCCATGGGGCTCCACAGCAGCCGTTGCAGTGAAAGTATAGCAAAACGATAAAATCAAGAAAAGGTAAAACGGCGAACATTTAACAAGCACTCTCATGATAATACTCCTCCAGTAAATAAAAATATGTTGTTAATTGAAAACCCTCAACCAACGGGATAAAAAGCCTTTATACACCCGCAGAAGCGGTTATAAGCTTAATTATCCTTCCTTTATACCAAATTAACCGCCTTTCCGTCAAGTAAAATCCCATGGCTATGCTTTGGTTATATATTCCTGATAAGATTGTGTTGAAAAGTGAAAAGTACAAGAGAACACCACTTTGGGAGATTGCACAATTACAGTTTGCCTGTAAAACCTGATTCAGAAACAAGTTCCGCTATGTTCCGAAGCAAAGGGCCGGAATCAGACACAAAGGGACTCGTATTCGACACCTGGTTACGGTAGTAATTGATTTTTAGTAAGTACACCGCCTTTAGCGGAATCGACTGTTATAGTGAAGTTACCTTTTCCTTTAACGACAAACTGTACGATAGCAGAATCCATACTACCAATTGTGCCCAGCTCAACCCGCTCAGGCCGGCGTTTGACCGGTTGAACACGCTTAAAGAATTTATCAGTGACTCGTCCGGCGGATAAGACCTTAATGTTATTACCTTTAATGGAAACTATGTCGGGCGGGCTGATATGGTGAGTAATATCCTGGTCGGTACGCGTCGGGATAAGACGCTGGTTTTCCACCGTTACCCAGATTTTAAACAAGTTTTCGTCAAGCTTCTCTACCGCTATTTCATGAATCTTCAGCAACGGCATCATCTCAGCATGATAAAGCGTGAAAGCCATGTTACGATGGAGTTCTTCTTCAAGAAGGAAAGAAGGCGGTATGCGCCCCCATTCTTTCCTTCGTCCCCCGATTTCAATTTTTCCATAGGTGGGATGGTCATATTCCCGCCAGGGAATGAGGCCGTCTCCCATAAGCACATATTCAATAAATTCAGCTTGTTGTTCATCCGAAGGTGCACCCGGTGTTTTGTACAAGTTTCTGGGCGTCCATAATTCGTTTGAAAACGTCAGAATGCCTCGTCCCCCATAAAACCAATCGAGCTCACCACCCCATACCGTATATAGGTCCTTCCAAATAACCATTGAGCGATAATAGGGGAGGATTTTCTCGCCCCGCTCGCTGATGAGTCTTAAAACTCTCTCGTCCTGGCTGCTTATCTGGCCCCCTTCAATGCCAGGGCCTCGCAGAATCATGCCACCTGAGTTATGATACGAATGCGCGGCGGCAATATTTGGGCGGGAAAGAACGAACTGGGCTACTGCCCGTGTTTCCGGTTGCGAGAACGGATATTCCATTGCGCCATATTGAACATAATTCGGCTGCCAATCGAAAGCCCAGTTGCGATTCATGTCATAGCCGCCACGCCGATCTTCGTTTATGCGGCCATCGCCATCATTGTCAATACCTTCCCCGCCAAGCAGGCTGTACTGGCCCCGCTCATCCGGCTCAACCCTGGCCATAAGGTAGTCGGGGTAATTCGGGTGTGGTTTATATCGGCCGAAAGGGTCCTTGATACGCATCTGCGTGATAACGCCGTCACCATCGAGGTCGTCATAATCATCTTCATCCATAAGGCCATCCCGGTCATCGTCCGTAGGTTCAAGGCCTGTACGAGATGAGCGTGAAGAATACGCGGCGTGAAACCAGAAATCGCGTGCATCGGGATTAATCGTAGGGACGAGATAAAAAACACAGCGATCAAGCAATGCTGTCACTTTCTCAAGCCGCCCGTACTGATGGCAAAGATACCAGGCCGTATAAGCTACCACTTCACCACCCTGGACTTCATTGCCATGAATATTTCCGTCAATATACATTCCCGGCTTACGGTCTGGGTCGCCTACATTGCGAGATGTAACTTCTATACACCAGATATCTCGGCCCTGAACAGATTTTCCAATAGAATAAAGCCGGATGAAGTCGGGAAAGGCTTTGTGCAGCCGCGCGAGAATGCCTCCCATACCCGCATGGTCATAGAAACGGTTCCATGCCACTTCCACTTTCCGTTCATCTGACGCCCCCAACGCGGGGAATGAATGAGCGGCCGGTTTAGTCGCCTTCGGTTTGCGATTTGCTTTTTTGGCATCGGCCGTGACATTCAGCGTTAAAACGAGATATAAAGAAACAAAAAAGACTATATAAGTTCTAATCTTCGATCTATGCTTCATAATAAAGACCTTCCACATTATGAAAGTCATCCATTGTTACTCTATTTGCTTTTATCCAGGTTAATAGTTCCATCGATTTGCCCGGCCAGCATCGAAATAATTTCAAAACCGATTTTTTTGCGATCGGGGGCATAGATTATATAACGTGCCTCGACCATACCACCACTTCCCGGGATTACAGGCATACTGGTTATCCGAGCTCCGGAAAGGAAATGCTCATCGTCCAGCTCAATGACCAGCCGTGTCGGATAAACTTCTCGTGTTGTCTGACCCTGTGCAAGTGAAGTAGGTAAAAAACCGGTGTTTTCCACCTGGATCTCGATATCATATGTCCCCTGACCCAGGTGTTTAGTTTCGATTCTTCGAATGCCGATACGCGGCAGACGTTGTATAATCGTCATCAGGAAATCAGTGTGTTTGCCGACAGTTTCTTCGACCATATTTGCGGGGGGATTAGTGAGTGAGAAAGGAGCATACCCACCGACCTCCACTTTCCGGCCCGGAAAATCAGGATGCTCTATCGACTGCCATTGGACAAATGCCCGGGGCGCATGTTCATCAAACCATTTCAGCTCGCTGCGTTCGGTTTCATTGCGCTCATCTTTATCTTTTTTAGAATCTGCACGTTCATTCTTTCGGTCGTTGTCTTTTGCCTTTTCTTTTTCGACTTCTTCCTCTTCTTCGGCAGAGTCTGAAAGTTCCACGGCAACAGCCGGACTCCACGGTCGGGATGCAAGTGATAATCGACCCCGCTGGAAATACATCCAGTCACTGAACGTGCCGGGGCAAGAGGCAGCCTCAAGCTCTTCGTTCAATCCAATCGCCTCTCGATATAGCTCACCCATTACTTTGTAATAGCCCAGGTCTTTGTCGTCAATCGCCGTCCTTGGTTTTCGGCGACCGGGGGCAGGTGCGCCCTCAGGTGTTTTCAGAAGATTATCAGCAGCGCCGTAGGTAATAATAATACCGATATTGGGATGCTCAATAACAAATTCGGCGAGCGCACGCGTTTGGGCCTCACTGACCTGGTGTACGCCCGCATCCGGGGCGAAGAATTCGTAGTTATATGGAAAATTGCGATTGAAGTTAACGCCCCCGGGCCCATCTTCGTTCCATGCCTCATCGTGGTCGTTATCGATACCCTCACTCAGGTAACGCCATGCGCCAATCTCACCTTTTAAACGGTCTGCTTCCATGAGCAGCCTTTTGTCCGCCGGATCGAGAATATAGTCACCTTCCTTATCCTCGACACGCATCCAGGTGATAAGGCCATCTTCGTTAAGGTCTTCAGGAGCGTCTTCATCCACAAGTCCATCATGGTCGTCATCGACAGGTTTGTTGTTTGCACTGGTTTCGAGTTTCGGCTCGATGAAGAAATGTTCGGCCGCATCCGGATTAAGTCGCGGGATAATATAAATTGTTGTTGTCTCCAGAAGTTCGGCGATTTTGTTATCCGTCCGAAATTGTTTTATCAACTGGTCGAGCCATGATACTGCTATTGAAGAACCTGTCAGGTCGTTACCTTCTATGCCGGCCACGACCAAAATGGCGGGACGTTTTTTTCGGTTGTCTTCAGCGCCCTTACCAACCTCTGCAACCCAGACCTTTCGCTTGTCTATTGACTGAGCTATGC
>JABMRO010000698.1 GCA_013202635.1 Planctomycetota bacterium | reverse complement strand
GGAGTGGCTGGGGGAAATTGATTAATGATTAATGTAAAGAAGATTGCCGCGCTGCGCTCGCAATGACAAACATTTTAAATAGATCCTTCGGCTGCGCTTCCTTCGACAAGCTCAGGACGAGTCGCTCCACTCAGGATGACGGTTGTGTCAACTCGCTACTTCTGGCTGTATTGAGAATTGGTGGGGCAGAGCGGCCACCCTACAATTTTAAGAAAACAGAACGTTTTTCACATCGTAAAGATTGAGATTGCCGCCGCCGTCCGAAAGGTAATATAACAGGGTTAATCAACTGTTGGCCTGGCAATGTCAATCACTTCTAAATGACGGTCGCCACGAGGTACTTTTATTGTCACCTTGTCTCCTACTTCGCATCCGACAATAGCACTTCCTATTGGTGAGTGAACTGAAATACTTCCAGTATCAATATCAGCATCATGAGGACCCAATAACTGATAGGTCACCTTTTCATTAGTATCTAAATCCAACAAAGAGACAACAGTGCCAAAGACCGCCCTAACACAATCAACTTTTGTGCAATCAATGATATCAGCCCGGTTCAGCTTTGCCTTTAATTCACCAATCCGCCCTTCTATATGGCCTTGGCGCTGACGCCCGTAAATATAGGCACCGTTTTCCTTTAAGTCGCCTTCTTCACGCGCAGTAGCAACAGTTTGCCGAACTTCGGGCAGTTCCTCTGTCTCAAGCCGGGTCAATTCCTTCATAAGCTTGTTGTAACCGGTTCTTGACATTGGTTCAGTTTCATACATCGAGATATTCCTCTACGTATTAAAAAAAGTCTTTTTCTTAATTCACAGAGCGTCTATCCGGCTGATTGAATAAGCCGGGATTTGCTATATACACTTCAAAAGAAACGCTCGGCGCAAACTTCAAGTTTCATAATAACGTAATTTCATCTCAACGTCTCTAATATTCCTGCAAATTCAACAGTCGAAGTGGTGCGATATATCGCACCCTACCTTTTCAAATGATTATTGATGGTTGGTATTAGAGATTAGAAATCAAAAGTTAAAATGCAAAATTGAGGAGGCCCTTCCCTCAAACCCCGGCCCCTTGTTGTAGGTCAAGGGAGTGGTTCTTCCCCTGTCGCGCGTCAAGTTAGCAGCTCCCGGGGACTTTTCGATAGAGAATCGTTGAAAGGTAGATGAAATTAGGTTATTATAAGAATCGAAGCTCGCAGGAGTTTTTCATCAGAAGTAGGTATGGGAAATTACGGTTAAGAGAGTCTGTGATTTCATTGGGAGGAATCATCAATATGGCCGGGCGGCGTCGCAATGGATTTACTCTAATAGAGCTTTTGGTTGTTATTGCCATTATAGCGATACTAATGGCTATATTAGTACCATCCCTGAATCGCGTCAGAAAGCAGGCGAAATTTATTGCCTGCAAATCAAACCTTAAATCTTACGGGCTGATGGCATTCATGTACGCTGATGATTGTGACGGCGTGATGCCCAATGCCTGGACCAGTTTTTACAGTCAACGAACCTATCCCAACGAGCCGCACCGTTACTGCAGGTGGCATAATCCCGACTGGGACCTGGAAAAGAATCCGAAGTACGCCGGGCCTTTCTGGCCGTATTTGAAGGGTAAAGATATTCACATTTGCCCGGCCTTTCCGAGAATCGCCAAAATGTTCGGCACTCTTCATCCCGAACACGTCGATGGCGTACCCATTAAAACGAATTACAATTACTCGATGAATTCTTATCTCACCGATAAAAAAATTACCGATTTCAAACGTCATTCCGAAATTTTCTTCTTTGGAGAAGAAAATCTGTGGATCACCCGGCCTTACAATAGTTATGCCTTCAACGACACCGCCATGTGCGTTTATGAGCGTTGGGACAGTTTCGGCACGTTTCACCTTGCCCGGGATTCGGACATGGAAGATGGCGTGGTGAATGCGGTATTTCTGGACGGCCAGGTCAAGACCGTCAATCGGGTAGATTCGTGGCGTTACTGCGCTCCAAACGGTCAGAGTTTGTCACCGGTTGGGAATTAGTCATTTTAATTGATTCCGTCCGAGAAAGGCCTGATAAATATTTGGGATTGAGGAGAGTTAAGAGAATTTAGAATTATGAATTTTGATTTTCAGATTGAACCCGCTTAATGAATTAAGGGGCTAAATATCAGGACAACCACATGGGGTTGCCCCTACATATCGATTGATTATTTTTATTGCTTTGGTACCGGGATAGTTATGTCGATCTCGCGCACCGAGCCCAATACCGACAGTGGTTCATCGAAATCCCGGGGCCTGCCAACAGCAAGGATTTGTATCTCATCGGGCCTGAGATATTTCTTCGCAACGCGGAGAATATCCTTTTTGGTGACCTTTTCAACATTGTCTTTGGTCTTCTGCAAAAAATCCAGCGGATAGTCATAGTACACATAGGTCATCAACCTTCCGACAATTTCGCCTTTCGTATCGAAGTTGAATACAAACGAGTTCAGATAGCTGTCTTTGGCCAGGGCCAGCTCTTCGTCCGTAACCTCACTTTCAGTCATCTTTCTGACCTCTTCGGTCATAGCACGAATGGCCTTTACGGTAGCCTCAGATTTGGTCTGGCAACCAACATAAAAGAGGCCGGGAAAGTCATAGTTGGCCGAATAAATTCCAAAAACGGAATATGCCAGTCCCTCACGAGACCGTACGTTCTTGAAAAGACGGCTGGTAAATCCGGAGCCGAGAATGCGATTCATCAGAATTAACGCAAAATAATCAGGATTGCTCCTCAAACCGCCGATATGTCCGAGATAGATGTTCGACTGGTTGACATCGTCTTTACGAATCACATTCACTGTTTGTGAGAATTCATATTTTACCGGCGGGATATTCGGTAATTCCATATCGACTTTCCCCCACCCTTCGAATGCCTTTTCGATTTTTCTTATAATTATGTCGGTGTCGAAATCACCCCAAATCCCAAGCATCATATTGTTGGGGCCAAAGAACTTTTTGTGAAAAGCAACCAGGTCATCACGGCTGATGCTGCCGATTGTGGCATACTCGGTATGCCGCGCGTAAACACTGTCCGGGCCATAGATGAGCTTCTCAAATTCCCGCGCGGCTATTGACCCGACATTATCATTACGGCGGGCAATAGAGCTGCGATGCTGGATCATTGCCAGCATGATTTTATCTTCGCGAAAAGCAGGGTTCATCAGCACATCCGCCAGTATTGCCAGCCCAACATCGATATCTTTTTCCAGCACAGAAACAAAGGCTGAACCCGAATTTAGACCGATGCCGGTTTCCACCGAGGCGGCGATACTCTCCAACTGTTCGTCAATCTCGTCACCCGTCCTGCTGACTGTCCCGCCTGTGCGCATCACTGTTCCCGTGATGGCAGCCAAACCAATCTTGTCGGGGGGCTCATAAATCGAACCCGCCCGGATCCGGGCTGAAACACTGATAAGCGGCAGTTCATGGTCTTCGAGAAGAAACAACTGCATCCCATTTGCGAGGGTAACCTGCTGAACCTCCGGGATTTGAATGTCACCCAGTTTAGAATATTTCAACTCTTTGTAATGAAGGGGGGAGTTTTGCGTACAGCTTGTGACTGCAAAGCACAACACAAGAATTCCAAAAATAACAATTCTCCCCGCTGACGATTTATAAGCTCTCATTTCGCTTCTCCTGCTAAAAATCATTTTTCAGTAATGGTTGTATCGATAATGCCCACTGTCTGGTTTTTGGTTGTAAAATATTGTTTGGCAACGCGCTGGATATCCTCGGCCGTAACTTTATCGATATCGTCGAGCTGCTTAAACAGATTGCGCCAATCGCCGGTAACAACATTGTAGAAAGTCAGCTGGGAAGCAAGTCCGGAATTGGAATCAAGCTGTCGTATCAGGCTTGCCCGGCTGCGTGTTTTTGCTTTGGCCAGCTCTTCTGGTAATACCGGTTCGGTTTTCAACTTGTCGATTTCAGCGTAGATGGCCTCTTCACATTCCTGATTTGTATGACCCCTGGCCGGTACAGCATAAAACAAAAACAAAGCCGGATATTTGTTTCCCGGCATGCCCGGAAATCCCGAGGCGGCAACAGCAACCTTTTTTTCTTTGACAAGACTTTTATATAAGCGTGACGTGCGACCGATACCTGCAATCTCCGTGATAGCATCAAAGACCGCATTATCAGAATGGTTAATATTCGGCTTATGATAACCAATCAGCACAAAAGGCTGCGCCGGGTCCTGTACGACTACGCGGCGCTGCCCGAGTTGTGGAGGTTCGATTGTTTCCACCGGGTCCGGCTTGGGGCTGCTGGGAATTCGACTAAAATATCTTTCAGCCAGCTCTCTTATTTGCTGCGGATTCACGTCCCCGACTATCGCAACGGTCAAATTGCTCGGCAAATAGTACTTTTTGAAAAACATTTCAGCTTCGGAACGGGTCAGGGTCTCCAAATCACTCATGTGCCCCACTATCGGTTCACCGTAAGGATGGGCTTTGTAAGCAATGGCTAAAAATTCCTCTAACAGGCGTCCGACAGGCTGGCTTTCAGTGCTCAGACGCCGTTCCTCCATCACCACATCTCTTTCTTTATAGAATTCCCGCAGCACCGGATTGCCGAACCGGTCCGATTCCATAGACATCCAAAGTTCGGTTTTGTTGGAGGAAAGACTAACTATGTATTGAGTAGCGTCCTGGCTGGTATAAGCATTGAAGCCAGCACCACCTTCCCGGACAAATGCCTCCTCAAATTCATCATGGACCAGGTACTTTTGGGCTTCTTCCTGCGCTTCCTCGAATTGCTTCTGCAGCTCCTCCAGCTTTGCTTTATCCGCCCGGTCACCTTTCCTTCGCTCGAGTTTCATCGCCTCAAACGCCTGGTCAGCCTGTGCCAAAGCTTTGGCTTCCAGCTTGTAGTCTGTGGTGCCGATTTTCCTGGTTCCCTTGAATGCCATATGCTCAAACAGATGTGCCATCCCGGTAATTCCCTTGACCTCATCAACAGCACCAACATCTGCGTAAGTGTGGAATGAAACCACCGGAGCTTCATGTCGTTCAAGGACCAAGAATTTCATACCGTTGTCCAGTGTAAATTCCGTCATCCGCTTTTCGAATTTCACCAAATCCTGAGCTTCCGCCGTTTTCGGAGCCACAGTGGTCATAACAAAAAGCAGAAGCATTACGCCAATTACAACGGACCTTAATTTATGGATTTTATGCTTCATATTGAATACTCCTCTGCTATTACATACTTTCGTGTTCTTTACCTTAAACACAGAAAAACTGGATGCCCCTGCGACAATATTTTCAATAACAGATATTGATAGTCAACTCTTTTTTTCAAAAGCTGAAAAAGAATTTACAGGAACAAAAAAAACCTTATG
>JABMRO010000697.1 GCA_013202635.1 Planctomycetota bacterium | reverse complement strand
GCGTAATACAGATGCCCACCCCAGTCCCAGCCTAACCAGTGAACGTCTTCTATTATGGAATCGATATATTCCTGTTCTTCCTTGATTGGATTGGTGTCGTCGAAACGTAAATGGCAGAGGCCGCCCTTATTCTCGGCGGCGATGCCAAAGTTCAGACAGATGCTCTTGGCGTGTCCTATATGCAGATATCCGTTCGGCTCCGGCGGAAACCGTGTTACGACACGACCGTCCCATTTGCCGGTCTTTAGGTCTTCAGCCACAATCTGCCTGATAAAATCAAGATTAATATTTTCTTCTTTGTTAGGTTTTTCCACGGTTTATACTTCCCAATTTTAAAATTCAATACACCAACGTCATCAATGACGACAATTTATCATATAGTCATTGACCCGTCCAGTATGTCGTTGCGAACAAAGTGGCGCCAGAGGCAAAGGAGGATTATTGAAGCGCCGGCGGCAATCAGGCATATAAGCTGTGATAAAGTAAGGGGGCCGACTAATACCTGGCGGTCGGAATCGCCCCTGAAAAATTCCGTAGCTGCACGTCCCGTTCCATAGAGGGCCAGGAACCATAAAAGCATTGCTCCGGCCCATCTTTTATAATCCAATTTTTTGAAGACTATGAGAATACACACAACAACCAGGATTTCGTAAATCTGTGTCGGGTGCAGCGGTACGCCAGCCGGTGCGCCCCGAGCACCTTCAGGAAATGTTATTGCCCAAGGCATAGAGGATGCTTTTCCATAGCAGCAGCCGTTAAATAAACACCCAAGTTTAGTAAACATCCAGGGGACAGGAACAGATATAGCAACAAGGTCAAGTGCCGCACGTCTGTTTTTGGCTAAAATCAATACCAACGGCAAGGCCAAAATAAAGTACGCCAACAATCCGCCCCACACCCCCCCCCTGCATATAGTGCCTGATGCTCAACAAGGCCCGGAGGTCAAACTGTGCGTTTTGAATATCATACAGTATCTTGGCTCCGACGATCATACCCTCCATATAGCAAATGCCGACAACAATCCAAACACGATGCCGGAGTCCCAGCCGTTTGGCGATAAAGTAACAAATCAGAAAATGACTGAGGATACTCAAGATATACAGGATGCTATATGTCGGCACCGGTCCGATTCGCGGGTACATTTGTTTATCCTTTCATCAAGACTCAGCAGATGGTTTGGCTTTATTAAAATACTAAATAACTCGACAAATTGACAGAGGGAAATATATCAATCCAAATTGCAGGCCGTATAAATCTGCCGGTTATCAGCCATGACTCTTGACAAAAGTCCCGGTATAATTTATGCTTCTTTTTTACATATTTTCCCGAATTAATGAGGTTTATAATGGTCGTAACACGTTTTGCACCATCGCCAACGGGTTATCTGCACGTCGGCGGAGCACGTACAGCTCTTTTCAACTGGCTCTGGGCCAGACGGGCGGGC
Organism: Planctomycetota bacterium; assembly: GCA_013202635.1. Lineage (GTDB taxonomy): Bacteria > Planctomycetota > Phycisphaerae > Sedimentisphaerales > Anaerobacaceae > NIOZ-UU13. Next base: position 937 of record JABMRO010000697.1, on the reverse strand, counting down.
GGTACATTTATTTTGCGCATCAAGGACACAGACCAGAAACGAAACACCCCGACGGCGGCCCAACAGGTTATGGACGACCTGCGCTGGCTTGGAATCCAGTGGGACGAAGGGCCGGAAGTAGGCGGACCGAACGGGCCTTATCTGCAATCTCAGCGAATGGACATCTATGACAAACACATAAAGAAACTGCTCGATGAAAAAAAGGCCTATTACTGTTTCGATACTACCGATGAGCTTGACGCGTTTCGCAAAGAAGCTGAAGCTCAAAAAAGGTCCTTTTCTTATCCACGTCCCAAAGAGTTCCCGGGCGAAAGCGATGTTGAAAAGGCAAAAGCTCAGGGCCGACCTGTAACGGTCCGCTTTGCCGTACCGCAGGATGTGCCCCTGGCGATTACCGACATTGTCCGCGGCGAAATTACATTTGCAGCGAGTGAAATAGGCGACTTTATCATTCAGAAAAGCGACGGCTTTCCAACATACAATTTTGCCTGCGTGGTCGATGACTATCTGATGAAGGTTACACACGTTATTCGCGGCCAGGAGCATCTTATGAACACGCCGGGCCAGCAGGCACTGTGGAAAGCCCTGTTCGGCGATACCAAACTGCCTCAGTACGCTCACATGTCCGTCACCATCAGCGATTCAGGAGGAAAACTTTCCAAACGCGAGCGTCCAAAGGCGCTTCGCAATGCAATTAAGGCAAGGCAGGAAATCGAGGCCGGAAAGCTCGCCGAGGTCGCCAGCATTGCTCCTGAAGAGCTTGACTCTTTTATTAAGGGCAAGACCACACCTGATATGCCTGCTATTGATGCTATGGCCAAATACCTCGGTGTCGGTTTGCCGGAAATTAATATTGTCGATTTCTTCAAAAGCGGCTATCTGCCCGAAACAATGGTGAATTTTCTTGCTCTTTTGGGCTGGAACCCGGGTGACAATC
>JABMRO010000696.1 GCA_013202635.1 Planctomycetota bacterium | reverse complement strand
GCATTTATGTACGGCCTTCTTATTTCTGACAGTAAAGAATAAGTGAACGGAAGTTCGAAGTGCCTAAAGTTTGGAGTGCCTAAAGTTGTTTGTTTTTTTACTTTAGCTCACTTTAGGCACTTTAGCTCGCTTTAGCTCACTTTAGGCACTTTCTTGATAACCAATTAACCACTCACCAATTGGTTTCAGGATTTATCTATGCCAGCATATTTATGCCATCAGTAACGAGCGCCTCCTGTAATTCGGAAATGCTTTGGTAATTATTATTGTTTATTAACCATTCATTAATCTCGCTGGCATCGGGATTATTACCTCCCATATAGGAATTTGCTGAGTCTTGTTGCTGAGCCCAGCCGTTTTGCAGTGTTTGGTCTCTAAGAGCCTCTTGCTCTGGTTGTTCTTTCTCAGAGAGCACAACATCAAGCCGTTTTATCTGAATGCCTGACTCTTGAAGGCTTCGTACTATTTGCGGTAGCGCTTGCTCTATCTCTGTTCTGGTTTGTGTCTTGCTGACTTCCAACAGACCGGTTATTTGGTCGTCCTGCTCCTGGAATTTTATGAAAACCTTCCCGAGCTCGGGTGGATTGAGGCGTACTGTAATCTGCTGGCTCTGTCCTTTCTGGGTTAAAGAGCTGTGAATAGATTCAAGAATCTGTTTGCCAATATCTGCAGAGACACTGCCGAGTGAACTTTGCACCGGCAGATCGGCGGTCTTTGCGCCCTCTGCAGAGCTGGAGGATTGTTCTGTAACAGGGGTTTCTGAGTTATTGTGAGCGAGTATCTGTTCGGGTTCTGAATTAGAGTTATTATTAAAGGTCGCATTGTTGTTGATTTTTGTTTGGTTGGTGGATACCTGGACATCTGTTATATTTAACTTTTGAACAGTAGAGTCATCTGAGGATTCTTTCCCTGTATCTGAGGATTCTTTGCTGTTTCCACCTGAAGATTCTGAGAGTATTTCGTTGGCAGTTGTTTTGCTATCAGATGGTGTGTTGGCGATTGGTGTAGATTGTTCCGAAGCAGTCCCGGCAGACTGAGGCTTCGGTTCGGTGAATTTGGCCTGAACCTGTGAAAAGTCGGTATTCAATGCCGGCGTTTTTTCATTATTGTTTGAAATGGCTGATTTATCTGTCAAGGTTGTATCTACGCTGGTCGTTTTGCTGTCATCATCAACAAGAGTATCAGGTCCGGGTTTTTTTCCGCTCAATACAGAGCTTTTTGGGCTGCCGGCAACAACTGAAGTATCAACTGGAGGCGTTTTTTCGTTAGTCGCGGTTGTTTTGCCGTCGGGACCGATGATAGCCTCGGACACAAGTTCTTTGGTGTTTTCGCCATTGGTTAGAGCTTTTGTGGTTACGACAGTATTATTTGATATCGATATCTTATCAGTATTTTTACCTTGTCCAGACCCTGTGTCGGTAGTAGGTGTACTCTCGGATATATTAGATAAAACAGTTTGGAGCCCGGTTTGGCCCTTGGAGGACTCTGGCAAGACGGTTTTGAGTCCGGTTTGGCCCTTGGAGGACTCTGGCAAGATGGTTTTGAGTCCAAGTTGACCCTTGTCAGTGGTTACGAGTAGTTTTATTTCATCTGATTTGGTTGCTTGTCCGGTAACAGGAGGGGATTTGCCATCTTTCAGATTAGCGATCAATTGGGCAAGTTGGCGCTCGGTCTTAGGCTCCATTTTTGTGGCGGCCTCTTTGACGTATGCCCCAAGTGTAATTGGGTTTGCTGGAGCCGGAAGAGATTGGATAGGATTTGTCTTGGAAGTTGTCGCAGAAGCCGGGTCTTGCTTATCTGGCTTTGTGTTATCCCGATGGTCTTGCTGGGGTGATTGACTTTTACGAAGCGTCTGGCGAAAATCTTGCGCAGGCTTGTTTACAGACTCATTTCGGGCGATAGCGGGAATATTATCGGCCGTTGTTGACTCGGGAGTATTAGGAGACGCTGGGGTATGGTCTATCGTAGGGGAAAACTGCCTGGCGTTTGCAAAGGTGTTAGGTTTGGGTACAGGAGGGGCTGCGACGGCTGTACCCGCGAATAACATATTATCGATTGTCTGCAAGTTAGTATTCATACACTATAACCCATAAAGCCAACATAATAGTAGCAACTGTTGTGCCAGTGTTTGCCGATTAAACCGTATTAAGCTCTAATGCCCTGCTGATACTATACTTATGAATATATAATAGATGGCGATTGTTTGAAAATACCTTGTTGTTAACGATTTCTCGGAGAAATATTCTGGGTGTAGGAAAGAATTTCCGGTTTGGCTTAGGCATTCGTTAAAGGAGTTCGTTGGAAGTATGGGCATGTAAAAAAAGCACGCCATTGTATAAAATCCTGACATCACTACTAACGCCCAAATATGAGATTATTTGGACCTTAAGCGGTTTTTCACACAGAATTAAGGGTTAAAATGCTGAAAATGTCCGGCTTTAATCGTTTGGCACGATTCTTGCACACATTTCTTGAGAGACAAGGTTTGTAAATAAATGTTGGGAAACTTCAGATGTCGAAAACTGACAGCACAATGGCTTTTATCGAGGCTGGCATAAAGGCTGAAGGCCTGCGCCAGAAAGCTATCGCTAATAATGTTGCCAATCTTGCAACTCCGGGATACCGCAGGCTTGATGTCAAGTTTGAAGAGTTGCTTGCTAAATCCATAGATTCCTCCGGGGCGGTTGACCTTAGAGAGCTTGAGCCGCAGGCTTATCAACCCAAAAATACGCCTGTAAATTCAAACGGCAACGACGTTAGTTTGGAAAATGAAGTGGGCGCAATGATTAAAAATAGTCTTCGCTACAAAACATATATTCAGTTGCTGAAGAAGAGATACCAACAGATTGAATTGGCAATGAACGTAGGGCGGTAAGTAGTAATCCATTATTGCTTGCCGTGGCACGGCCATCTTGGCCGTGTTTTCACGGGCTGGAAGCCCGTGCCACGGATTGGGAACAATTGTAAAAGGAATAGAGCAAATGAAAGTTGACAATTTCTTCGGACCTATAGATATAGCGATTTCGGGTTTGAAGGCACAGAGCAAACAGATGGAAGTGATTTCATCTAATGTTGCCAATGCCCGCACAAGCGATGCCGGTAAGGGTGAGCCTTATCGCAGACTCGAAGCGGCGTTCAAGGCAGATGGTGATTTGGGCGGTGTTGAGCTGGATAAAATACTTCCAGATATGGGTGATTTTCTCAGGGTGTACGACCCCGGCAATCCACAGGCGGATGGCGATGGATACGTAGCTATGCCCAATGTAAATTTGCCCGCTGAGATGATAAATCTGAATATCGCAACGCGGGTGTATCAAGTAAATGTAGCAGTTTTGAAACGTTACCAGCGTATGGTGGAAAGTACACTCGAATTACTACGATAAAAATAGGGAATAAGCAATGGTTAACATGAATGCGAATGTAAGTGGGATATCAAACAATATGAAGGCGATTTGGGAATCCCGCCCGGTTCAGCCCGGAATTAATCCGGATTCGTCCGGCATGCCGAAAGTCGGAGGTTCCGATGACAAGAAGGCGGATTTTGCTAATGCGGTGAAGAGCTACGTATCCAAGGTTGATGGCCTTCAACAAACCTCAAATATGTCCATAAAGGATTTGTTATCGGGTAAAAATGCGGATATCACCTCGGTAGTATCAGAGGTGGCTAAAGCTGATATCAGTTTCAAGCTTCTTGTGGGCGTTAGAAATAAGCTGATTGAGGCGTATAAGCAAACTATGAATATGCCGTTGTAATTGATTATTGTTCGCATTTTTCAATTATCAGTAATCAATTAATAAAGGGTCTTAATGGACTTTTTGCAAAAGATAAGTGTGATTTGGCAAAAGGTAGGTCTCGTTCAGCGGGCCTTGCTTATTGCGCTTTTTCTCACATTTGTAGCGGCCTGTGCCCTGCTGACTTATTGGGCCCGCAGGCCTGATTTCAGAATGCTGTACCAGGGAATTGCGCCCGAAGAGGCGGCCAAAATGACAGAGAAAATCAGCGATAAAGGCGTTGCTTACGAATTGAGAAGCGGCGGGACAAGCATCTACGTACCGAAAGAACAGGTATATCAGCTTCGTTTGGATATGGCGAAAGAAGGTCTTACGATAGGTGAGCAGGGCGGTTACAAGATATTTGATAATGAAAAAATCGGGGTTAGCCCGTTCGTCCAGAGTGTCAACCTCAAGCGGGCGCTACAGGAAGAACTTGCCAAGAGCATCCAGATGATAGATGGTGTCGTTCACACCCGGATCCATATAGTAACTCCTGAACAAACGCTTTTTACATCTGATGCCGGCAAAACCACCGCTTCTGTGGTTCTTCGATTAAGATCGGGATATAAATTAAGCAGTTTGAATATTGCGGCAATTACTCATTTGGTCTCCGGCAGTGTCGAAGGGCTTACATCAGAAAATGTTACTGTAGTAGACAGCCAGGGAAATCTTCTTTCAAGTCAGTCAGATTCTGCTGTAGCCGGCGAGGCAGGCACCGTTCAGAATTATAGGGAAAGGGTAGAGCAGAACTTGGCGAACAAGGTTGAGGATATGCTTACCGCTGTTTTAGGGCCGGGCCGGGCCAAAGTAAGAGTTAGCGCCATTATTGATATGAACAGCGTTAGTACCGTTACGGAAAAGCTTGATCCAAAAGGAGTTGTTATTAAGGAAGAGATTACAAGCACTTCTGAAACCGGGGCTTCCACACCATCAGCCACAGGTGAGCCGGCTATTCCCGGCAGTGTGATGAAAGATGAAATGATTAATACCGACTATGAGGTCGGCAAGACGGTAAAGCGGGAAGATGTTTATCCGGGCCAAATAAAATCTTTGAAAGTGGCGGCGTTTGTTGACTTGTCAGTAGCAGATGCCAATGATACAGGAACGGGCGGCAGTGCCGCAAAGATAATGCAGGAAACTGATGTAGTGGCAATAATCCAAAATGCCCTTGGCCTTGAAGATGAAACTGCTATCAAAGTAGTTGATGTTAAGTTCAATCGTCCGCTTGAAGCACTGGTTGAGGAAGAACCGTCCAGTTGGCCTCGCTATATGACAATTGCCCGCCAGGCTTCCATGGGCATTATGGCAATTTGTGCGCTGCTCGTTCTTCGTATGTTCCGTGGTGCAAAGAGTAAGGCGGGCGCAGCGGCCACAGGAGGGCAATTGCCCGGAGCTGAAGGGGCCGCAGGACAACTTCCAGGTGCAGGTGGAACTGCAGAGCCATTAGTTGTGCGAAGACAGATAGCCAGTGCGTTGGAACAAGACCCTCAGCGTGTCAAGCAGTTGTTTGCCAGTTGGCTTGAAGAAAAGGAAAGCTAAAGTTCGTCGGACGTGGATCGTGATGCGTATAGTGAAACAATAAGTCACAGGACATACAAGGCGCAAATATCGAATGCCGAGCAAGGAATATCAAATTTTAAGAAGAAAATTTCTTCCAACAAGATACAAGGCAAATGTCCGTCCGTTGCAGACTCCTGATAGG
>JABMRO010000695.1 GCA_013202635.1 Planctomycetota bacterium | reverse complement strand
TAATAAAACCCACTGGTAACGGCTCGAATATTTCGCCATTGATTACGGCCAGTAATTTTTCCCACTGTTCAGTTGTCATGCTGTTTTGGGCTTTTTACGGACAAAATGCACGACGAGGCAAAGAACGATAAAGCCGACGAGTAATCCGATTCCTTTCCACTGCAACTTCGACCAGAGACTCCAGACACTTCCGAATGATGCCGCACCGGCTGCCAGCGCCATAAGGACATTCCAGAGGATACGCTTGGCCCCCATAGGCATATTTTCGCCGAGGAAGCTCTTCTGGTTCATCAGCAGGAAGAAAGCGAAGTATGCGATAGGCAGCAGAACCATTGCAAAGACCGATGTCGGCACGGCCAGCCATGGCATGGCGTCCTTCCAGAAAAACGGCCCGAGCGCCCCGACAGATACCATAAGGCTTCCAAATCTCTGGGTCCAGCCCCTCGGAGGCCTGCCCAAAAGCTCGCAGAAGCAAAGACCATTGATTGTCATTAGCATCGTCGCCGCACTCATAGCCATGCCCATAACGCCTAAGCCGAATACATACTGAGAAATAATAGGCCCTGTCAGTGGTGTAAGCGTGTCGGCCAAGTTGGAAGCGTCGCGCTTGACGAGGATAGCCGCCATTCTCTTGTCAGCCCAGGGCAGAGCCTGCGACTTCTGCTGCACCTGTTCCGGGGTGAGCTTAGCGAATTCCTCGGCACCTATTTCGTGTTTGAGTCTGCTTGCGAGAAGTCCCTTGTAGGGGCCTACGAGATTTGTGGCCGGCTCGGAAGTTATCTGACCACCCAGCTCGTCAGCAACAAGACCTTGTGCAGGCACGGCATGGAACTGGCTGCTCGATGCTATGACGACGCAGCCGGTCGCAAGGATAAACGGAATGAACAGGCCGGTTGAAAGGTCGAAAATCGCCAAACCGCGGAAATATTTGTCCCAGCCCTTTCGCAGCATCGAGTATGGCAAAAGAAAAGTCATGTTGATACCGACCGCCGTTGCAGCGGCGCTTATCATCACGTCACGCTGCTGGCCTACAATCATGTTGGTCCAGAAGGACTGGAACTGTTCGGAAACTCTTTCGATGTGAGGCATTATATAATCCGTCGGCTCTTTGAACAGACTCAGGTCGGGAATCAGGCCGCTGAGAATTTCGCCCCAGCGAATCTTTCCTTCGATGCTGAGCTTGATAACAACACCGAGGAAGCACAGCACAATCATGCTGACGATTGTCTTAATCAGAATCTCGAATATCTTCGTACCCTTGCCGCCGGCGCCATATGTCAAAGTAAATGTGAGGCAGATTGCGAGGAAGATTGCACCGGCAATCATTTTGCTGGGTATTTCCGCCATGGCTTCCGTTCCGAGAATTCCGGGCAGGATGTTCTGGCGCAGTGCTGCAGTACCCAGAGCGAATTGTGGAAGTGACCATACGAGATTTGCCATCATCGAGGCAATCAGCCAGCCCCAGCCTAAAACCGGGCTAACATGGTTGTTAATAGCATGCAGAGGGCGCTCACCGGACGAGAGTGTTACATATGCGATGGCGCTCATCATAATAATGCCTAAAATCATCGCCAGCGGCTGAAGCCACATAAAACTGAAGCCGACCAGCACGCCCAGATACAAACTCGACGACAGCGAGCCGCCGCCTAAGGTGATACCGCTCTGAAGCCAGCCGGGCCCTGATAATTTCATATAAACCTTTAAAAGCGGCCCTTTACCTTTGCGCTGCGCATCCAATATCAATTGGCGATCCTTTTCGATGCGTGGGTTCATGTGCATCACTTGTTGGGCCTGACCCTGCGGAGGGCTCAGGGGGCTTTGTTCAGTTTCGTTTGGCGACATGCTTTTACTCTCCTGTATTAAACATTTCTACCGGTGTTCTTAGACAGAATGTACTCTCTTGTTTTTATGACCGCTTCCGGGTCCGTTTCAAACGGCAGACACCCCGTCCCGATACAAACTTTCTCCCTATTGTTGGCCAGTTCGAATACTCTGTCAACTTCCTTTTCAACATCTCCAAAATTTTTTGCCGTCATTGGTCCCGGGTCCATATTGATTCTAACTGTCACATCAGGGTGCGCTCGCATTATGTCCATAAACAGTTTTTGGTCTGTTCCGGCCGGACAACAAACGTATCCGGTTCCCGTTTCCAGAATTGAATCAAGGATCGGGGCTGTGTCACCACCGATAATGCAGGGAACAGGATGGCCGACAACCGCCGCCGTTTTTTCCATAGTTTCTTTGAGAGCGTCAAGCTCGATTTTTTTGAAGTCCTGAGGCGATAATAATGGAGGCGTGGCCGCCGATTCAAAAAAGGCAATGTCCAAGCCCCGGTTAACAACTTCTTTGCAGAACTCGACCTGCCCGGCCACGAGATGACTTAGCATACGGGCAACCAGGTCAGGGCCGGTCATAATCTCGCACAATAAATTTTCAAATCCCATTAGATTTGTTGCCAGCGAGAACGGCCCGCTCAATGGAATTCTGACATCCGCCTCGGGACATTCATCAGCGACACGCCGAGCGGCTTCTATTACCATAGGAACACGACCATCGGTTTTGGGATTAAACGGCTCCAGAGTCATTAGTTCTTTTGATGTGGAATATGGATGCCTGACAATGGCGGGAACGCCGGTGCCGGCAGGTCTGTCAATCCGGCAGCCCTGCCGGACGCCGTAAGCTTCGGCTTCAAGGTTGTAAATATCTATACCGACCACAACAGGGTGATGATTGTAGAGACGAAACGCTTCAATGTGAGCTTGTGATAACAGCCGGCCGTTTCGCGATACCTCCCAGGGGGATTTACCAATCACTCTGGCAGCGTGTTCATATACAGAAGGACAGAACTGCACGTGCTTTGATTCCTTTCCTTATAAACATAAAGGCATTAAACTTTGTTTCTTCGTTCAATCTCCCGAATAACCGCCGAGTTGTCCAAATCTCCGTCGCCTGCTTTGATTGCCTTGTTCAGGACATCCAAGTGCACGCTCGACAATGGCAGCTCCTGACCGAGCTTTTCTGAGTACTTGAGGATAATCGAAACGTCCTTGTGGTGCTGCCGAAGTCTGCCTTCAGCGGTGAAATCACCGTCTAACATCTTTTTGCCCTTGACGTCCATAGCGGCCGAGTAAGCGGGCGTAACTTTGAGCAGCTCAAGAAAGGCCTTTGGGTCGAGACCTAATTTGCTCGCAAAGACAAGCCCTTCGGCTAATGCCAGGCGGTTTAGACCAAGAATCAAATTACTCGCGAGCTTGGCCCGGGAGCCGTTTCCCGAATCGCCTAAGTAAAATATCTCTGCGCCGAGTGTTTGAAAAATATCCATACACTTTTCATACGCAATTTTATCACCACCGACCATAAATGTTATCTCTTTGTCTCTGACCTGTAGGCTGGAGCCGGAAAAAGGGGCGTCCAGAAAATAAATATCCTTTTCTTTGAGTCGTTGTGCCAGTGCCGCCGTTTCATCAGGGCCTCCGGTGGTTGTATCAATTATATATCTCGGAGGTGTCCTCGTCTCCAGAATCCCATCGGGGCCTTCGACAACTTTCAGCACTACTTCGGTATTCGGAAGCGAGAGTATAATTCGGTCTGTTTGTTCGGCTGCCTGTGCAGGATTATCGACGGTTTTTCCACCCAACTGTTCAAGGTGTTCGCACTTTGCCGGCTCGATGTCGAAACCGATAACATTGAAATGCTCGGCAAGCAGGCGCCCTGCTATCGCCTCCCCGACGAGGCCAAGACCAACAAGTCCGATTTTAGAAGTCACTCTATTGTCCTTTTGTTTTATTTAAGTATCACTAGCATCACAAGGACACAGGCCAGGCAGATTCCTAACGTTATCACAAAGCCGACCCAGGACTGGCGAGATGGCTTAACGATAAAAAGTCCGCTGCCGGTCAGTAAGCGATTTTGTCGAGGGACGGCCTCATCGAGAGGCAAAGCCAGTTTATCCTCCTGGCCGATAGGGGTATAAATCTTCGTGAAGAATTTTTCAATTGTCTCTCGGTTCGGCGGCTTTGTTATAAGGCTGCCGATTACTCCGGCAAGTATGCCAACCACGATTGGAACGCCAATGGTGACGTCCCGGCTGCAGTCGAGAACATAACGGCTGACCAGGAATGTGCCCGAAGCCAGAATCGTACTGGAAAACATTCCTGTTGCATTCATGCGAGGCCAGAGAATACCCATAGCCGTGGAGATACCTACCAGGCTAAGGATATTGAAATAATCGAGGATTGCTTTTACAAGGTTGCTCCTCATCAAAATCGCCGCCACAAGTGCCGAAAAAGCGATGAAAACACCAATAATACGGGTTACACGCACCAACTGCTTCTCGTCGGCGTTCGGATTTATGAAAACGCGATATATGTTTTGAGAAAAAAGCCCCGCTACTGTCACCTGCACCGCATCGCCGGAGGACATAGCGGCCGCCATCACACAGGCGAGCATTATACCCTGAAGCTCGGGCCTCAGTAATCCCCGGATTGCATCGCCAAAGGCGGCGTCTTTATTTATCTCCGAACCTGTGTTGAGCAGATATACCAGCCAGCACAAGCCAAGCACACACCAGCCGATTGTGCACACGCGTTTGAGGATGTTGCCGTATGTAAAGCCTATTCGCCCTTCCCATTCGGTCTTCCCCGCCGCACATACACTCATCAGGTGCGGAAACGCCAGCGCCGTCAGCGGAGCGTTGATACTCAGTAAAAGCACGGTAAGTAAACTGAATTGTTTAGGGTCGAATAAGCTCAGGTAAGTATTTTCCTGCGATGCTAATGTCGCCCGCATACCGGCCAGGCCGTCCACACGACCAAGTGCAACAGGAATGGCAATGAACGACAGGGCGATAATCATTAAGCCCTGAATCATATCGGTGCGGATAGCCGCGATTATACCACCCCAGTAGCTGTAAATTATGAACACCGCCGTGGTGACAAATAAGATTCCGAAGAACCACATATCGCTTTCCTGCACCGTGGCTTTGCCCATCACGCCCTGTACGGTGCGGGTTGTCGCAAGCATGACTCCCGCTAAGAAAACAATCATCCCAACCGACGCTACGATAATATACAGCACACTGGCAGACCTGCCGAAGCGCTCCCGGAAAAAGTCGGCCATCGTCAGGCACCGCATTCGCCGGATTATCGGCGCGATAATCCAGTAGAAGGGCGTTCCGAACAGCCACATCCACGAAACCCAGATACCGGATGCTCCGCTTACAACGCCCTGGCTCATTACCCCCGCCACGTTGCCCGGATGTGTGCCGTCACCGAACGCGTGCATCACCATCATCGGCCAGCCGAACTGGCGGTTGCCCAACAGGTAACCTTCCTGGTTGTGAATGCCCTGCTTGCTCCACCAGCCCATCAGGAGCATCCCGGCAAAATATAATACGAGCACAATCCAGATTGTGTAGTGTAACCCAAGAAACTCCATAGCTGCTCCTTATCCGTGGTTCGCAACTTGTTAAAACGTTTGGATAGGAACTTCTGTCCCTGTTTTTTCAGCCGAGATATAAGCACTATAAATCGTCGAAATGCAGTCGGCGGCCAGGTTGCTGGTGCTTTCCAGAGTGTCACCGTATGCGATGGTCCTGTAGAAGGCCTCCATTTCCTGTGGATAGCCTGTGAACCAGTCCTCATCGGGCGATGGATTCGACCAGCCCTGCTTGGTGCCTGTTTTTTCCACTGTGTAAATATCGGTGAAATAAGATTCGACCGGATTGTAAGTTTTCATCGCTGTGTTCGGATTGATATTGCAGATTGTCCGGTGATTGTTCGCCGAGACTTCGAGCCAGTTGTGAATGCCTCCTAAAACAATATCGGAAGCAAAGATGTCGGCGATAGTGCCGTCCTCAAAGATAACGTGCATTAAAGAAAAGTCATCGATATCGTGGTAGTCGCAGCGGATATGGCCCTTGTCCTCGAATTTTTCCAGCCGGGTCAGAGC
>JABMRO010000694.1 GCA_013202635.1 Planctomycetota bacterium | reverse complement strand
GCATCTAACTGTCGCACATTCTTTTAAATAAGATAAAAAATTCACACACAGTGTCGTAGAATTGGTACGCTTTGGGACTTCCTGACACATGAAGTCCTGAGAAAAGTCTACTCGCCGCTGCCTTTTGGAAAACACGCTCACCTGATGATAAGTCTTTTCAGTGCATTCATAGTGTTAAGGATAATTTTTATTAGGGATAATAGCCGGCGCCTACGATCAGAGTGCGATTATCAACCACTACTTTCTTTCCATAGCTAAGTTTCTTAGATGGTTTTGTTTCTCCTGGTTTGGGCCACATATATTCCATCCAGTAATCATCTCTCGTTTTTAAAATTTCCAGCTCTTCACGCACAAAATATTTACCTTCGCTATCTTGAATATTGGCTACATTAGTGCCCTCAAGTTCTGGGAAGGCAACATTCAGCAGCTCATTTCCCTTATCATCCTTGATAAAGATGTAACTATTTAAAAAGATAAATTCACCGGATGGTGAACGTATAATATCTAAGGCGGCTAAGCCTTTTTTTTCTAAAAGAGAGATGGCACGATCAACCATATTAACTATAAATATTCTCTCACATTCCATATTGTATTTACCACTTCCTACCAGATAGGTTTTTCCCGAAGGTGCGGTTGCTCTTTTAATGAAGGTGGATTTCCAGACAGGATTTTCTCCTCCCGGTTTGGGCCACTGATAATGCACCCAGCCTTCTCCAGTTGGGCTTGTAGCCCTCTTCACAAGCATTCTTCCAATCGACTTGCCACTTATGTCTTTTAAATCAAGCATATTCTTGCCTTCTCCACTAACATCAGGTGGATAAACATAGCTCATGCCATCTAATCCCCAGACAAAAATATAGGAATCATCGTGGAACCAATTACTACCTTTTTCCCTGAACTTAGGAAATGCTTCTTCGCCAAACTTTTCAATCTCCTCTACGGCAGCGTCGACAAAACGAACAAGCTGTTTGGTTCCTTCATATTCATAAACTGCTGTATTGGATGCCACGCAAGAGGTAAAGGGAACAAGGTTATCAACACTGATGGTTTCTACAGAAACCCAGGCATCTTTTTGCACTCGCCGAATCTCATAGGAAGTAATAATATTGCCATACTCATCAAAATCCATTGGGCCGTTCAAACCCTGGTAGTTTATCTCTTTGCCTGCTTCCAGCATCTGCTTCCCTCTAATAAAATTAGTTACTTCAACCTTATTCGGCCCATCATTAGCAACCATACGGATATTCTTAGCCACTGTCGCACAATTTACCTGGCCAGCCCGAAGTTCGGCTCGTAGTATCGCCAGAAATAATATGTTTGAAGCATCATAAGTGCTGGCGTCAAAGATTTTAACATCCTCTCCACAGTATTCTCTAAATCGTTTCCTAAAGGCTTCTACGCGATGGGCTGTTTTGGTGGGTGAAGTCTCCGCAAGACCATACACACCTTTTAATAACTCAGGGCCAGCTAATCTGATAAATTCATCATTGGTTTGATCCTGGGTGAGAAACCAAAGGCCTTTGTAGCCACTTTTGTGGGCAGCCTGCATGATCAGCACAGAATCATCCGGGGTACCGATAAGAATTATGATATCCGGGCTGCTTTTCAGCACTCTTAAAACATCCTCCTTGTATGAGTCTTTTTCAGTTTCATATTCAATCATATCCGCTAAGGAACCCCCGAATTGATCCATACCCTCCTGTATTGGTTCCTTGAAGGAGGTCATGGCCGGCAGTGCTCCTACCATCACTGCAATACGAAATAAACTGCTGGTAAGCCCCATAAAACGTTGGGGGTCAGTAATTGCCCGAGCAATTACCCGACCACCCAGGAAATCAGAGGGCACAGTACGGTAAAAGTATGTTCTGCCTGCCTTATCAAGCTCAGTAATCCCAGCTGTGGGAGAAATCATAGGCACCTTGTTATTTCGAATAATTTCCTTAACTTTAGTAAAAGATAGTGACGTGGGTCCGATGAAGGCTACCACATCTTCATCCTCAACCAATTTCTGACAAACCTCGGCACCGATATCTTCCTTTCCTTTTGTATCACCCCTTACCAAAACAATCTTATTCCCACAGATACCGCCGCCACTATTTACCTCTTGGGCAATCATCTGGATTACAGGAAAAACGTTTCTACTTACCCAGGAGCATTGGCCACTGAACGGAAACAGGATACCCACAGATAATGTTTTCTCCTTTGATATGGAAGTTGGACTTGATAAATTCGTCTGATTTCCCATTCCCGCTACAATGAATGTATCACCAATAACAGCTAAGAAACAAACTATCAAAATCCCATGCAACAATTGCTTCATTTTCTCTCTCCTCTTATAGTATTGATGCAGATACAATTGACCCCTTTCTCAGCCATTACTTCAGGTACACACCAGTGCCAATAAAATAATTCGTTCCCGGGATAATTTCCACATATCCTATCTTCTTTTGCTCTTTTTTGGTCTGAGGATTTTGCCAATAGTACTCTACGAATCCACCCCCTTCTTGTGTCTTTTCTGCCAGTTTTTGAATAACATATTTTCCCTTGATATCTTGATAATCATAAAGATTTTTACCCTGGAGTTCCGGCTGGGTAGCATGGGCAAGATTTACACAATTGAGGTCATACACATAAAAGTAACCCGAGTTATCCACGTAGAAACGAATGGGAGCGATAAACATACGAATGAGTTCGATGCGCTCTTTTTCCGTAGAAATGGATTTTATTATCTCGCCCAGTCCTGCTGCAACACTATGAACCATAATAACGGCAATTTGCTCCCTGCATTGCAAGTCTAATTCAGTACATTCTGCGGCTAAGCCGCTCGTCTCTCCAGCGAAAAGAAGGGCTAATACTGTAGACACTATCAGCAATTTTTTTATTTTTCTTTTT
>JABMRO010000693.1 GCA_013202635.1 Planctomycetota bacterium | reverse complement strand
ATTTCGTATTTCGTGGTACATTGTGAGTAGTTAAATGGTTAATTTGGCTGGGTTTTCTAACCCAAGGCTGGGCTTTCTAGCGGTTATCGTTGCCTGCTGGCGGTTTATGTTAGCCTTCTGGCTAACATAGGCGTATTATACCAAATTTTGAGTTTGATTTCAAGTAGATTTTAAATAAATGTCCGAGACACGGCACTGTATTCTGGACGCTCGTTAGTGAGGAGTGAGCTAAAGTGAGCTTGGGAAACTAGGGAAACTAGGAGGGAAACTAGGGGAAACTAGGGGAAACTAGGGACAGTCACCTATTAAATGATTGACAGGCGTTAATTATTTTGTTAACTTGTTTTCATGCCGAGATTAGCCAGAGCAGTAGCGGTCGGGTTTGCCCATCATATTACCCAGCGGGGTAATAATCGTCAGGATGTGTTCTTTGTCGATGATGATCGTCAGGTGTATATAGAGCTGTTAAAGGAGCAGGCGGACAAATACGCCCTGGAGTTGGTCGGCTATTGTCTGATGGGCAATCATATACACATTGTCGCGATACCCCATGCAGAAGACTCGCTTGCCAAGGGCATCGGCAGAACGCACTTTCGCTATACGCAATATATCAACCGTTTTCATAAACGCAGCGGCCACTTATGGCAGGGACGCTTCTATTCCTGTGCGATGGATGAACGGCATTTCTGGATGGCCATGAAATATATCGAGCTTAATCCTGTCCGTTCGCGGCTATGCCGTAAGCCATGGCGTTATGACTGGTCAAGTGCGTCTGTGCATGTTGATGTCAAGGCGAAGTCGGATATTTTGAATTTGTCGCGTTGGTACGATATGATATCTGCGGTACAATGGCGCAAGGAACTTGCTGACGGGCTTTCGGATTCAGAGCTTGGACGGCTAAGGCTTAATACTCATACGGGAAGACCTTTGGGCAGCGATAGTTTTTTGAGCAAGCTCGAAACATTGATCGGCCGAAGGGTTCGTCCGTTACCGGTCGAGAAGACCAAATAATAAAAAAAAAGAGATAAAAAACGAAATAATAGGTGACTGTCCCTAGTTTATAGGTGACTGTCCCTAGTTTACATACAAGTGCATAAAGGAGCCAAAAGAATGGGGTAACACTTGGACAGAACGCTCACACCACACAAAAATCTGCAAAGAAAAAAAACCTCAAGAGCTCGTACGCATCTCTTGGGGGTTCAATTACGAAACTTCTAACGCACTGAATGAGGGACCGAGGTACGAGGTTCCCTTTATTCAGATGTTAGCAATTGTCACGAACTACCCCTTGCCTCCTTATATACCTCTCCTTGGGTCTGAAATGGCATATTTGGAGGCAAATATCGTTCCAGATTCTGGTACATTTCTCCTCGAACTTGTTCGAGGAATCTACTCAGTTGATCGTGGGTACCTACTGTGCACCAGACAGCACTGCCGGATCTGAAGAGACCAAGCCACAAAGGGCCGTTTGGTGCAGAACCTGGCGGACGCGTAATGGGGGAGAAGAGTGGAATCTCCTGACCGTCCTCAAATGTTACGCTTAATGGACCATTGCCTTGCAGGCAATGAGTCTCAAACACATCGGATGCAACACGTAGTACCCCGCTTTCCGGGATTGTGAAGATATAGCGGTTTCCTTCAATCTTGTAACCACCACTGTGGCCGCGTGCTTTTTCGATTTTGTAGACACCGGAGAAACCAACAGGAAGGATGTGATGCTCAGTGGGAGGCTTTGGTGAGCAACCTACTAGAGCCAACAGGATCATCAAGATAATGCAAATCCGCATGTCACCTCCTAAAATATAAGCTAACGTTTGAACTAACTCGCGCCGCTTTTCGGCGTCGAGTTGAGTGGCTTGTTATATGCCGACATCACTTAGCCCAGATATTGAATTATCACGTCCGACCGTGATGATGTGTATCCCAGTGCTTTTCATTAATGGGCGCTTTCGCCACTGCTCAGCTAGAGCATCAAATTTTTCAGATTTCGGTACTGCCACAGCAAGCAAATCAGAGGGCTCTGCATGTTCGATGGTTACGAGCTGCCCAATGGCTTCTCTAATAAGGGGGTACTCTTGAGACGACTTGCTACGGTTTAAAGGACCCTTTTTTGACTCCACTCGTAGCTTTTGACCAGACTGAAGGTCAGCAACAAGATCTTCTTCACCAGAACTAGAGTGAACTATGATCGAGGCAACATACTTTATATTTGAGTATTTCGCCTGCCATCGAACAAGTTGAGTAGGGCTTTCCCATCCATGTGCATTTAGAAACTCAACAATTGGAAAGTGAATAGTGTTTCCGGTTTTCACCTGAGCGCCATCTATGGCCGTTTGTACATCACCCACGGCGTGTCCATTTTCGATTAGTGAAATAGCAAGTCTTAACGTGACCTCTGCTTCAGGCATTTTATCTTCAGGTAGCACTTACTCTCCTTGAGGCATATAACAATGTTTATATGGTTCCGTATAAGAACCCAAACAACGCTGGTTTTGCAGCATAAGAACCCAGCGAGTAAATCATGATTCGGCCTTTAACTACTCTCACCTCAAAAAGATACAGAAATCTCTGCGATTTATCCAGGGGTCTTATGCAGATCCGTATAAGAGACCTTTACAGGGCTGCTCCTGAGACCGTCCAGAGGGCTACGCACGCCTTTGCCGCCCCTATTGAGAACATGGGTATAGATCATAGAGAGTATTTAGACTCCGTCCCCGTCGGCGTCGTGCTTTTAGTAAAAAAAATCGTATCGTGTATATAGTGAAGCGTGAAGCGTCTAATGAGGCCGGAAAAGCCGGCATTTTTTAAGAGAAATCCACAGTTGTGCCTAACGCCTTTAGGGGTAAAGGATAACAGAAGAGAATGGAAAAGGCAATATAAAAAAGAGAATTAGAGAATGAAGATTGCCGCGCTGCGCTCGCAATGACAAAAAGGATTTCAAATTTCAGATTGGATGGCTTGCCTTTTTACGCGTGTACAAATGTAATTTTGTATGCCAGATGTCTCGACTACGCTCGACATGACAAGAATGAAGATTGCCGCACTGCGCTCGCAATGACAAAAAGGATTTCAGATTTCAGATTGGGTGGTTGGGGAATTCGTATTTCGTATTGTGGATAGTTAAATGACCCCTTCCTTACGGTCGGGATGACCCCCGTAATTTAGTTT
>JABMRO010000692.1 GCA_013202635.1 Planctomycetota bacterium | reverse complement strand
GTCAGATGGCCGAATTCATTCGGATAGCGGGCCCGGCTGTTTCGATAGCACCAATAGCTTCTTTCCGATTTGTTTTTTTCGCTGCGGTAGAAATTAAGTCCCCAGGTAATCGCGTCTTTTTGTTCAAAGAGCATATTGCCAATCGGGATAGCTATTTCCGCGAACCAGCGGTCTTTCTCAACCGTGCAGGCAGCCGTCCAGTCGCAGCCCCAGGTTTCATCATCAAAGTAATCGAAAAGCCCCATGCGTGCGTCGTAGCGGGTTCCCAGCGTATTGACACTGAAGGTGTATGTACAGCGATGGTCGTGAAAAGTGTCAAGCCGAACGGTTATATAGTCTTCCTCTCGGAGGGACTGGTCGTATTTTCGTTCGACGCCCACTATGCTGTTTGGGTCAGGTTCCATACACTCAAAGGCGATGTAGAGGTTCTCATCATCATAAAGCACCCGTACAAATGTTTGTTCTTTGGCCAATTGCTCTATTCTATAGTCGGTGAAATCCGTAGCTATATTTGCCTTCGACCAGCATGCCTCATCGTGTTTTCCATCAATTACCGGAGGGCTGTCCGTGCGTACAGCTACCATAGAACGCTCTGGTCCTCTTTCCTTTGCTGTGCCCGTGTTTGTTAGCAGTACTATTGCCGGCAGGACTATAAGCAGTGCCGTAGTGTATTTCATAACGTTGTCTATTTTTATTCAGCCCCACCGTATTCTGAACGGGTATTTCCCACATTGACCTTTTATTGAATATCATAGAGTAAAAAACCGAATTCTACTTTATTTACACCTATTATACAACCTTTTGGACCGGATTTTCGTTTTATCTGCCGGGGGATCTCCGGGCCGCATTAAAAACAAATGTTATTTACCGATGCAGTAGAGATTTTGAGCGGTACGGATAAACAGGCGGCCATCAGCGACAGCTATCGAAGACTGAATTGGTGGCTCGTCTATTTTTGTCTGGAAAATAATTTTGAACTCATTGCCGCCTGCGGCGAGCACTACGACTTCGCCGGTCTCGTTTATGCAGTAAAGTTTTCCATCTGCGCCGGTGAGTGAGGCACGCCAGGGACCACGCCCGCCGATTGTGCCCTGCCAGATTTGACGGCCGGTTTTCGGCTCAAGGCAGGTTACTACTTTTCCATACTTGATGCCGTTCAGTACATACAGGTGTTTGCGATAGTAAAGAGGAGTGCTGGCATCCGGCGAGGGGCCGTCATAATCCCAGACGATGCGGGCCTGAGAAGAATTATTCGGATTGGGGGGATGTAGAGCGAAAACACCACCGTGCTTGTGTCGAGTGCCGAAAATCAGACCGTCACCGGTTACAAGAGAAGGAATGATACGGGAATCTCGGACTTTATTCATCTGATATTCAAAACGCCATAATTCTTTTCCTGTATCGGGGTTGTGTGCAGTTACAAAGTCGGCACCGGTATTGAGGATTTCCGTGCGTTTGTTACGAATAAATGGAATTGGCGTGCTGTAAGTTTCCATTCCCTCGTCAAATGCGTTGGTTTTACGCTGCTTTTTGAAGATAGTTTTGCCGGTTTGCGGATTGAGCGCCATCAGGAACGAGTCGAGAGGCGTATCGCTCCACGGTTCGCGGTAAGGCTTGTTGCGACGAACCACGAGGATGAAAAGCTTGTTTTTATACAAGAATGGACTGGAACTATATCCGAACTGCAATGCCAGGTTGCCGTATTCCTCTTTGATGTTGCGCGACCATAATTTGTTCCCTTCATAGTCGAAACCGATCAGGTGGCCGCTGCCGTAAAGGAAAAAGACGTATTTGCCGTCGGTGACAGGGGAAGGCGAGGCCACATTATTGCGAGGAAATCGGCGAGTATCCGAGCCGATATGTTTTTTCCATAACTGTCTGCCGTTGCAGACGTCGAAGCACATGGCGACAAAATTGGGTTTTCCTCTGATAGTTGAACTGACGAAAACCCGGGAGTTGCAGATGACGGGAGTTGCACCGCTGGGACCTGGCAGCGGGCTGACCCAGGTGATGCCTTCGGTTTGACTGAAGGAATCAGGGATGTTTTTTTCGTTGGTGGAACCATTAAAAGACGGCCCGCGCCATTGAGGCCAATCCGCAGCCAAAATCGGTATAGATATCATCAAGATTGTAACGGTTGTCCAAAGTAGAATTTTGTTTTTTACCATCTAATGTTTCCAATTTATTATTTTGCTGTTTCATGACCATTCGCAGCCGAAACGTATCAGTTTTATGTTATCGCTCCATACCGCGGCCCAAGACTTGGCGCCAGTTTTCTGCCGTACTCCAACAATGAGGTGCGCTGCTCTTTGGAGAGGGGTTTGTATTTCCGTGCGAACTGTACGTTCTGTATGGACTGCTCAACCGTATAAGGGCCGACGACTGCTACACTGACGCCTTCAAGGTCGAGGGCGTAAGCCATTGCGTTTGGCAAATAAGCGGGCTCGGTAACACAGCCGATATAGCCGCTTCTGTGATTTCGGAATCCGCCCTTAATGCCGGCATAGACCTTCATAGCCACGCAGCCGACATTGCGTTTTCTTGCTTCGGGCAAAACCTTACTTTCGAAATCATAGATGTTTCTGTCGGCGTAATTCATCACGCACATAATCACATCAATCTGGTCGGTCTTGAGCATACGGACGAAATTGGGCGGCCTGTTGTGTCCTGATATTCCAATGAAACGTATTTTGCCGGCTTCCTTCTGCTTTAGCAGATACTCAAGGGCGCCATCCTTAGCAAGGACGCGGTCGATATTTTTGCCGCCGATGCTGTGAATGTGGACGAGATCGAGGTAATCAGTTTTAAGCAGGCGCAGTGATTCGGCCAGGGAACTTTCTGCTTTGGCCGCATTGTCGGTCGAGACTTTTGTAACAACAAACAGCTTGTCGCGGCGTTTTGGGATTAAATGCCCGAGAATTTCCTCGGCGTTGCCGTATATCCTTGCGGTATCGATATAGGTAACTCCACGGTCGATAGCTTCACTAAAGATTTTAATACCTTCCTGGACATCAACGGGACCTTCTCCCGCCGGGGC
>JABMRO010000691.1 GCA_013202635.1 Planctomycetota bacterium | reverse complement strand
GTGTGATACATGGAACTCTGAGCGCCGTTGTTTCTTCCTGGATACCGCCCGAGTCTGTCAAAACAACCTTAGCACATGAGTTCAACTTCAGTAAGTCCAGATATCCAATTGGATCCATAAGATGTATATTTTGCAATGAATCCATACGATCCTGCAAACTCAATGCAGCCAGGTTTTTGCGTGTTCTGGGATGAATTGGGAACAGAATAGGCAGATCTTCCTGAATGACCTCCAATGCATCAAGGATTCGTGAGAAGGTCTTTGGATCATCCACGTTTGAAGGTCTATGCATGGTAAGCATGGCAAAAGCATCACCATCAATATAGCCTTGATTTCGCAATTGGTCAATAATTGTTGACTTTTTAGCTTTCTCAAGATTGCTGAGAAGTGTATCAATCATAACATGGCCAACCAGGTGGATTTTTTCTTTTGCAATACCTTCTTTAATTAGATTGTCCACGCCGCTTTGCTCAGTGCAGAAAAGAAAGTCGCTTATAGAATCTGTCAGGACACGATTGATTTCCTCCGGCATTGTCCTGTCGCCACTGCGCAGCCCCGCCTCGATATGTACAAGCTTTGCTCCTGATTTTACGGTCACAAGGCCGCAGGCAATTGTACTGTTCACATCACCGACTACCACAACCACATCTGGTTTATGCTCAACGAGAACCGGCTCAAACCTCTTCATTATCTCGGCGGTCTGTACGGCATGGCTGCCGGAGCCCACCTCCAGATTGATATCGGGCTCGGGAATACCCAATTCGCTGAAGAAGAGGTTGCTCATTATCTCATCGTAGTGCTGTCCCGTGTGGACAAGAATTGCATGAATATTCTTGTGCCGGCCGTACTCAGCCATCAACGGCGCTATTTTCATGAAATTCGGCCTGACACCAACTACATTTAGTATCTTCATAAATGCTCTCGTGGATAACAGTAAACAGATATGCGAAGGGCTTGAGAATTAGATCATTAGATCAGCACATTCTTGATCTTCGACTTGCCCCCATTTTTGTCACTATCTATATGATTACCTGCTACAAGGCTCTGATGCAAATTTACGCAATTTCACACCTGCTACACAAAGACCGAGCAGGCCAAGCAGAACGGCACCCGGAACAGGAGCGTGTGTTACATCATGTGAGAAAGGTGCAAATTTATCAATAGTATCCAAACCCTCTAAACTGAGTATAGAAATCAAAATGGAGGAAAGACCCGGCTTGCAATCCAGTTGCGTCAATATTAAAAGCCTGATAATATCAAACAAAAAAAAACGAATCAATAGAGCTTGGACAAAGATTCTCATACTAAAATCTTTATTTTAAGGTGCTTACGAATCAACAAACTTTCCTAAAAAAGCTCGATTTGTATTAAAATTATTGAAAATACCCTATGTTTTCAATAGGTATTATAGAGGTTTCTAAAGTTTAGGAATCCCCAGCTATAAATGCAATGCTAATCCCATTGATCCGGCCTGAATCCTGCTCGAAATAGCATTAATTGTTAACAGCTTGTTTCTCACTTCTCTGGAGTCTCGTTATCTCCGAGCGTTCGTCAGGTGTGAATACGTCAATTTTTTGGTTAATCTCTAATGCGTTATTGAGGTGCTGTTTTGCTCGCTCAACGTCATTGAGTTTTACACAAATTCGGCCCAATTGTAGAAGTGCCTTTGCCCGTTGGGGAGTATCAGGGGGCGATAATTCTACAAGTTTTTCAAAGTCGCCCCTTGCATCGTCAAGCCGACCCGGCAGATTTGACAGAATCGTACCCCTCGTATCAAGAACATACAAATCATTGGGTGCAATGCGTAAAGCTCTATTCGCCAGTTCCAGTGCAGCGGTGTAGCGCTGATAATTCTCTTGAAGAATCCACGCAAGGTCGTTGAGAATTTTTATGTCATTCGGAAACTGTTTGAGCAATTCCTGGTAGATCTTCTCTGCACGTTCGGAATTTCCTGTCTGATAGAGGGAGGTAGCCAAACCCAGGCGTGCACTTTTCGATGTAGGCGATAGGGTAACAGCGTGCTCAAATAGCTTTAATCCCTCTTTTTTAAGTGTAATCGAATCCAATGTGACTAAGGCCGATGCTGCCCTTATAAGTGTTGTTGGATTCTGCTCTTTTGCCGAAAGATATGCAGAACTGATTCCAGCAAGTTCTTCGAATCGGTTCTGTGCTATCAGCCATAAAAATCGGGCATGGATAACAGTCAGACTATTCGGGGCTATCTGCTCCGCCTGCTCAATCCATTGTTTTGCCTGTTCCATGTCACCGGCGAGACGATACAGATCGGCAAGTGTCACAATTGCGTCAACACTGCTGCTTCCTTCCTTTGTTTGGCAATAGGCCTTCAGTTCAGGAATTGCATCCTGAGGCAATTCCATGGAAGTCAAAACACGAGCCCGCGAAATCAACAGCTTTTCATCCATAGGATTGCTGCCGAGCGCAGACTCGATTAGTGTCCGGGCCTTCTCAAGAAGGCTGCGATCTTCCCTGATCTTCAGCGCAACTGCCACAAACACGTCTCGGACTTCAACACTGTTTGGATCTTCCTCAATCATCAGTCGAGCTAATTCAGTCACATCCCCAAGAAGACTGTCATTGTCGCCAGTTAGCGCAGCATCCAAAAGTATACCCAAAGCCCCGGTATTGGTCGAGTCTCTCTGAAGAACCAAGTGAGCCAACTCGGCCGCCATTTGTATATTCCCAAGTACAAACTCAGCCCTGCTTCTGGACAACAGCAATGGCAGGTTGTTTGGATTGGAGCCAATAGCCCTAATCGCACAATCGCGGGCGGTCTCGTAATCTCCCTCCTGCATCGCAATACTAATCAGCACAAGATGTACATCAACTGCCGTCGGTTCCAGTTTGATGACATTTTCCAACTTCTCTCTGGCAATCTTACGTGACTGTAGTGTCGACTCCTCTAAAAGTTGCAAAGCTCGAAGTTTCATCAGTTCGGGATCCTGTGGTAATTGTTCTTCAAGTATTGTAAGGATTTCAAACGCTCTCTGTCGGTCTTGCGTAGGCCCCTGCAAAAACAATGTCTTCATAAGCCTCCGCTTCAATCTCAAATCATCAGGATACACATCTAAACCCTCTTCAAGAACCTCTATAGCTTTATCGAGTTTTTTGTTCTTGGGATTGGCGTAGAAGTTGCTTAACAGTTCATAACCTATTGCGCCCTGTTCGGCGAAAGTTGTCAACTTCCTGTAATCCTTCTCAGCACGTTCAAGCTCGCCTGCCTCGGTTATGTACACAGCCCGCATCCAATAAGCAGTGAAGTCATCACGAGACGCCACATAATCGTCGAGGATTTGCTGGGCTTCTTTAGTCTTACCTTCTGCCCTTAGGATTGATGCTCTAACCGCTGTTAGTGCACGGGAACCCGGAGTTATGGCTTCGGCTTGCTTCAGGTAATCAAAAGCCTGGTCGACATCTCCGGTTTGCCAGTAAACCAGTCTTGCCAGAAGGATTCGTGAACTTGCATCTTGGTCGTCATTGGATACCCTGATCTCCAACTCCTGGATTGCTCTGTAAAAGTCTCCTTCTCTAATAGCCTCTCGGAATTTCCACCCACTGGCAAGCCGGGAATCTTTCTCAATCTGCAGGAAAACCTTTTCGGCATCCGAAAAGCGGCCTTGTCTTTCAAGAAAGATTAGCAATTTTTCCGCGATATCCGTGGCCGAAGGATTGCGAACCAATGCTTGGCGGTAGATATCTTCCACACGCTTGAAGTTTTCCAGTTTCTCATGCATTTCCCCGAGGAGTAGTACTGGTGATGACCATTCGGGGTCGGAATTAATGCAATATTGAAGGTAGTTATCAATATCCTGCTGCTTTGAACGCCATTCATCGGACGACAGCCACATGTCCGCCTGATGCAGACGCCACATAAACCCACTTTCTCTCTCGGCATCGCGTAATTCGCCGATCAGTTCTTGAACTTTCGCCTGGTCCTGCTGAACCTCACGAATACCTAATAGTAGTGAGCGGGCATGAATTTCCCGTTTGTCCTGCGATGCGACTTCAGTCAGAATCTTTATCCCTGAAACCTTATCTCCATGCATAAGCTCCCGTAAAGCAAGCTGTATCGATACTTTCCGCTTTTCCCATTTACCGACTACTTCACCCAGCCCTTGTCTAAGACAACTGAGGACTGAGTCATAGTCTTTATTAGCAACATAAATGCTTGACAAAGAAAGCCAGGGCTCGGCAACCTCGGAATGCCGCTTACAGGCAGTCTTGCAGACGTTGATCGCTTCAGGCATCCGTTTCATTCGGTAGTAGTGCCTTACAAGTTGCATCTCGGCCCTTAGTGGCTCCTCACACTCTTCGATGGCCTTCTTCAGCTCACTTTCAGCCTTATCAGGCTCTTCAAGGGAAATGGCTATGTTCGCCTGCAATATGCGGATATCAACGTTATCAGGATGCTCCTTACGAAGTTTTTCTAATTCGTTCACTTCGTTTGCTAATGCCTGACGTATCGCCGTGGCCACCACCTCCTGCTGTTCAGCCACGATATTGATGCTCGCCTGAATGCGAAGCAGCTTGAGGATAATTTCCGTTGGATTCATAGATTCAGCCAGCCGCGCCACCTGTAACGCCTTGCTCCAGTTCCGCAGTTTGAGGTACTCCCTTGTCAGTTGCTGTGTCATTTCAGCATCTCGAGGACGAATACGAAGATACTCGGATAAGGCACTGATCGCCCGCTGGGTTTGGTCTGTTCGGCTATAGGCTTCCGCCAGCAGCCGCCACAATGCGGGATTAGAGACATGACTCATGACGGCTGGTTGCAGGGCATCAATGACAGCATATGAGTCGTCTTCAGCTTTCGCTACCAGCGCTTGCAGATAGGCAAACTGCAACTTGGACTCTTTTTGCCCTTCCTGTGTATACATGATGTCAAGATACTCGCCAAGATATTTCCGCGCCTCCGGAACCTTGCCTGCGATAATATAAAGCCTGATAGCTGACGGAAGAACCTGGATCCTATGTCTTCTTTCAGTTAGTAACTTCAGCGCTTCATCTGCAAGAGAGGCACTTTCAGTTGTGGCCGTCCTCAGTATCATCAGTTCCGAAGCTAAGCGAAATTTTGCAACAGCCCAGTCATTTAAGTCGAATAAGTGTTCTTCCAGAGTTTCCTGCGGGAGGCTCTCAGCAGCCCGCAGTTCGACCTCAGCCCGGTCAAGCTCGCCGTGTAATATCCATTCTCCACCTAAGGAATAGAGAAGTACGGGGTTTTCTGTGCCAAGATTGTCGGCCGCCTCGAGATCTTTGCGAGCGAGTCCCAGCAGTGCCAGCCTGTCTTCCTCGCTAGTGCCGGGAATTTCAGCCGCTTGGCGGTGAAACCGAGCACGAGAGACCAGTGCCTCAACAGATTCCGGATCGTAGTAGTTTACAGCATCGTTGAGCCATTCCAGAGGTGTTTTTGCCTCAGTGGAATTATCGCTGCCTGCAATGTTACTCATCCTGATACAGGCTTGCACATACTCGATTTGTTTGTCAGGGAGTACCTTCAGTTCATCTATAAAGTTATAAAGCGTTTCTCGAGCCTCTTCTGTTTTGTTGAGCTTGACCAGCGCATCCGCCAGCCACAGCGGGGCTTCTCGGTCATTCGGGACTTCCGTATTACGCTTTCGAGCAATATAGGCAAGTTCTTCATAATTGCCTGTGGCGGCATAGAGCATAGCGAGCTTGTCATAGGCAATCTCGTCGAGAGGGGCAATTTGCATGACACGACGATATGCTGTGATTGCTCCACTGACATGATTGTCCTCAAGTGGCCGGATGGACAGGCTTGCCTTGGCATACTTCTTGAGGATTTCGACATCATCGGGATTTCTGCCGAGATATCCCCTGAAGTTTTTATATGCAGCCGGCCAGTCCTTGTTTTCAAAAGCAGCTTGCCCCGCCTCTAGAGATATTTTCGAGAGAACGCTTCTTCGGATCTGACGAGTAGCTAATAAGGACGCTCCAATTGCTACCGTGATTATAATCAGAATGATAAGCAACTTTACGTTAATTTTCGCATATTTATTCCAATTCAGCATGGCACAACTCCTCTTGGAATATTCCGGATTTATTGTTCGTTAACTTTAGCCAGTTTAACATATTGGAAGCCATTTACAAGTTTCATAATTGAATCATCAGCAACTCGATCTTTTGAAATCAAGCTACTGCCAATTATTCAGTCGTAATAAAGAAAGAGTGAAGGTTTATAGATACTGGCTAAACATCACTGTATGTTAGCGTGTTACTGGCATTAAAACCGACTAAAGATGATTCAATCAGATTCTTAAAGACAATATTTTCTACAGAAAAGCAGCGAAACACTCTGCACTGCGTCAAGATTGAATATGTAATTTTTTGATTCCTGCTGAAGCAAAGCAGGAATCCAGAAATGTTAACGCTATATTGTTTAATGTTTCATTATTGACAAATGCAATTTTGACAGAATACATGCATGTTTCACAAAAAGCATATTCGAGTCAGTTACGTGCGAAAATTACCCCCAAAGAAACCTCGACTTAATTCAAAGAACTCCACTACGAATACAGTAAAAAAACAGGAAGCCGTTAAACCATGTGTACACTTTACCTCTACCTGTTGTTTGCTGTAATAACTCCGCAATATTAACCTTAAGACAGGTTAATTGTTGATTACCCCTCCACGAAAAGCAATACTCGCGGCAAAATCCCTTTAACAAGGGCTTCGCCTGCAAGTCTTGTCACTTATCACTATACACGGTTACTGTTTCCAGTCAGCAGCAATGGAACACGTTAAGACTTTGAGTTAGAGGAGAGCTCAAGCATTTTCCTGCATGCAGGAAAATGCTTGAAATCGCAGATTTCGGCTCCATAATCGGGGTTCTTTAATCCCGGAAAGGAGTTGAAAAATGGCAGAATCAAAAGACGTAATAAAACAAATCAGAAAGGC
>JABMRO010000690.1 GCA_013202635.1 Planctomycetota bacterium | reverse complement strand
GTCTTCCAGGGCGTTTTCATAAGAATGGATATTACGCAGTAGCTGCCGGTTGGTCTTAATAACGCGGAGAACAATGGACGAATCAGTTCTGACAAACGTTGAAAGGGCAGAAGGCAACTCCCGAAAGAAGTCATAGCACTGCGGCCAGGCAGAGGCGCGTTTTCCAGACAGATATCCTTTGATATCAGATACCTGTTGAACCAACGGCACTGCGGTAATTGCGAAGATAAATAGCAATGTAAGAAGCCTGGCAGTTGCCGGCTTGATTGTGGTATGGCCGACTTCAATCATTGCCTGTTCTTCACGGCCCAGTTGTCTGGTTTTCCTGTTCATAACTGTTTCGGCTGAAATAATTCCTTTCTAACCTTTCGACGCGCTTCCCTTGCTCAAGGTTACCCCTGAGCACGAGCCCTGAGCTTGTCGAAGGGCTCACGTCGAAGCTCTTCGGGTGATCTATTCATCAACCGGTTACCGGTTGATGAATAGATCAGGCTAAAAAATGAAATAGATAAATGGATTAAACGCCTGGGTTGTCAGCACAACGATTGACAGCGCGAAGAGAATAATAATAATGACTGCTTTACGAATATTTATCGTTCGTGTCCAATCCCATGTTTGTATGCCAAACCAGGTAATTGCTGCAGTAATGCAGAAAGTGCCAACATAATACGGCTTATACAGAATTCCACCTACCAGTGCCGCGTTCTCGGGAACAGAAATCATGCCAAGCATACTTCCGATGTAGTTCAACGCGCTATGTACATCCGGTGCCCGGAAGAAAACCCACGTAAAGAGCACGATTAAAAATGTTGCGCCGATTCGCAATGCTCTTGGAAGTCTGTGATAGAGCGATGTTTTTCCACACAACCGTTCAAATCCAAGGAGCAGACCGTGAATGCCGCCCCAAATGACAAAGTTCCACGATGCACCGTGCCACAGACCGCCAAGAAGCATTACGATTGTCAGGTTCGCATATGTTCTGGCAAGCCCTTTCCGGTTGCCGCCCAGCGGGATATAGAGGTAATCGCGGAGCCATGAGGAAAGTGAAATATGCCAGCGCTGCCAGAAATCTGTGATGGACTCGGAAAGATATGGTGAATTAAAATTTTTTGGGAACACGAATCCAAGCATGAGTCCCAGTCCAATAGCCATATCAGTGTAAGCGCTGAAGTCGAAATAGATCTGAAACGCGTATGCCGTTACTCCATACCATGCATCACCTGGCATGAGGAAAGTTGCCTCAAAAGCGACCTCCGCAATTTTTCCGCACGGATTGGCCAGGAGAATTTTCTTTGTAAGCCCGAGGCTTATAAATGCAACACCTCTTGCGAACTTTTGAACTGTCAAAGAGCGCCGAATCAACTGATCGGCAACTTCCGAGAAACGGATGATAGGGCCTGCAACGAGTTGTGGGAACATGGACACATAACATGCAAAATCGATGAAGTTCTTCAACGCCTTTGCCTTGCCGCGATAAACATCAATGGAGTAACTCATTGATTGGAATGTGTAGAAGCTGATGCCAAGCGGCAGTGTAACCTTAAACGCCAGGTCAAGTCTGAGCCACGGCATGTCAAGCCATTCGGCGATGGCGTTCATATTTTCGACGCCGAAATTGAAATACTTGAAGAATCCAAGAAGACCCAGGTTCGTACAGATGGAAACAATCAGAGCTACTCGTTGAATCCGTTCACGGGGAATGTCCTTTTCGAGCAGGGCAATTGGGCCATGCCACTTGAATCCGCGGAACACCATAACCAGGCCGCAGAAATAATCTACTACTGTTGAGAACAGCAGTAGAAACACAAACAGCGGGTTTGCCCACCCATAGAAGCTGTAGCTGACAATGGTGAGCACAGCGTGCTTTGCCCGACGCGGCACGAGATAATACAGAAGAAGCGCCGCCGGCAGAAAATAAAACAGGAAAATATGTGAACTAAAAACCATAAAGCAACTTTAAAGTTATCCCTTAGTCAGTTTGATCGCTTTATCCAAAACCAGCATGTTTGTTTTACTTTTTAAAATATGCCTGGGG
>JABMRO010000689.1 GCA_013202635.1 Planctomycetota bacterium | reverse complement strand
TGGCTGACAAAAGAGCAGTAATTTTACTAAGCGGCGGCCTTGATTCAGCTACAACTTTGGCCATAGCCCGCAGTCAAGGTTTCGAGTGCTACGCCTTGACCTTTCAGTATGGCCAGCGACATAAGCGGGAAATTGAGGCAGCTAAAAAAATCGCCAGCTCAACGGCAACCGCTGAGCATCGGATAATAGATATTGATTTAGCTCAGTTCGGTGGCTCAGCCCTGACCGACTCAGCCATTGAAATACCTAAAGACAGAGCCGATTTAGGTAACCACAATCAAATTCCGCCAACCTACGTGCCCGCCCGAAATACGATATTCTTAAGTTATGCTCTTGCCTGGGCGGAAGTGCTGCGTGCATTTGATATCTTTATCGGCGTCAACGCAACCGACTACAGCGGCTATCCCGATTGCAGGGGTGAATTTATAGCCGCCTTTGAGAAAACAGCCAACCTCGCCACGGCAGCGGCAGTTGAACATAAAGGTCGATACCATATTCATACTCCGATTATAAATATGACAAAGGCTAAAATCATCCTTACCGGCACAGAACTCGGAGTCGATTTCTCCCTGACGCACAGCTGCTACGACCCCGACCAGCAGGGGCGAAGCTGCGGCAGATGTGACTCATGCAGATTAAGATTAAAAGGCTTTGCCGAAGCAGGTCTTAATGACCCTGTTGAATATCAAATAACAAATACCGACTAACAAATCCCGATATCGCCAATCGGGGATATGAAAGCAATGGTAATAAACGAGATATTTTATTCTTTGCAGGGTGAAGGATTTTTGGCCGGCGTCCCCAGCGTGTTCGTGCGTCTTGCCGGATGTCCTTTGCAATGCAGGTGGTGCGATACAAAATACGCATGGGACCAAAGAGCCGGGAAAGATTACACTATTGATGAAATAATCCATACCGTTCAAGAATGTCCCTGTAAATTCGTTGTAATAACCGGCGGCGAGCCGATGATAAATCCCGACCTGCCGCAGTTAGTGAAGAAGCTAAAAACCGCCGGCAAACATATAACAATCGAAACTGCAGGAATTGCATATATCCCGGATTTGCCCTGTGATTTGATGAGTATCAGCCCGAAATTAAGTAACTCAACTCCGGATGACGCAAAAGCCTCCGCTGTTCATGAGGATTCGAGGTTGGATATAGCCGTTCTGCAGGAGTTGGTCGATAATTACGAATATCAACTGAAGTTTATCGTAGATTCACAAGATGATTTGCCTGAAATACAGCAAACTATCGAGAAAATAGGCAGCGTTAATCCGGAAAAGGTCATGCTGATGCCGCAGGCGGCAACAAGAGATGAACTTTTAACCAAATCACCAATGGTAGCTGAAATGTGCAGGCAAGCCGGCTTTGCACTTTCTCAGCGTCTGCAGGTTCTACTATGGAATAACCAAAAAGGCAGATAGCAGAGTCAAGCCAAATCCTGTTTTTGAAGCGTTTTAGGTAAATGTTTGACATATTCTGCTGAGCTTCATATCATATCAACTTAATTCAGATGAACTCGATGATGAGGACGAGGCTATGCCTCGTCTTTGTTGTTATTGATTGAAAGGTTGTTTTTTTTATGGCAAAACAAAAAGTAACTTTGAAAAATAAGCCGTTCGTACTAATCATTCGTGACGGATGGGGTTACAACCCAAACCCGGATGAAGATGAATATAATTCAATCAAGTGTGCAAATACACCGGTAGATGATATGCTGATGGCGGAGTATCCAAACTGTCTTATCCATACCAGCGGCGAGGACGTGGGGCTGCCGGACGGAACGATGGGCAATAGTGAAGTAGGACATCAAAACATCGGCGCCGGCAGAATCGTCCCACAGGAATCCGTAAGAATAAGTCACACGATTCGCGACGGTTCTTTTTTCAAGAATGAAGAATTCCACAATTTAATAAAATTCGTAAAAAGCAATAACAGCAAAATGCACATTATGGGCCTGTGCAGTGATATCGGGGTGCACTCACGGCTGGACCACTTGTACGGCCTGCTTGAGCTGGCTAAAAGAAATGAGGTAAAGGATGTTTTTATCCATGCCTTTACCGATGGCCGCGATTCACCGCCGGACAGCGGAGCGGAATATATCGCTGATATTGAAAAAAAGGCCCAGGAAATTGGTGTAGGCAAAATCGCAACCGTTATGGGTAGGTTTTATGCGATGGATCGTGACAGCCGGTGGGACCGCGTACAACAAGCTTACGAATGTATGAGGATTGGCAAGGGTATCAAAGC
>JABMRO010000688.1 GCA_013202635.1 Planctomycetota bacterium | reverse complement strand
CGCTATCATAGCTCGAATGGCAGCTGAATCACGAAAGGACAAGCAAAAAGAAGGTCAGGTGGCAGTCAATAAAAAGGCCTACAGGAACTTCGAGCTTGTCGAGAAGTTCGAGGCCGGCCTTGGACTGCTCGGCACCGAGGTCAAGTCACTGCGGAACGGCACCGCCGACCTGAACGGTTCTTACGCGAGAATCGAAAGCGGGCAATGCTGGCTCGTCGGCGCGACAATCGCGCAATATCAGCAGGCGGGGCCCAACCAGCACGAGCCGACCAGAAAAAGAAAACTATTGCTGCATAAATCCGAAATTCACAAAATAAGAACAAAGCTCGAACAGCGCGGTTTTACCTTTGTTCCGCTTAGAATTTACTTCAATGACCGAGGCTATGCCAAAATAGAACTGGCTTTAGCAAGAGGTAAAAGGCAATACGATAAAAGAAAAACAATTACCGAACGCGACCAGAAACGCGATGTCGATAGAAGCATGAAAAAATATCACAGATAACAGAACAATCGAAGGGTTCTAATTATGGCTGAAAAAGAAAAGAATGAAGAGAAAAAAATCATCGTCGATGAGGACTGGAAAGCCGAGGCGCAGAAAGAGAAGGAAATATTAGCCGCACAGGAAGAAGCCGAGAAGACAAAGAAGCAGGACGAAAAGCAGGCTCGCGGGCCTTTGCCGGAGGGTAATTTTGCCGCCCTGGTCAGCATGCTCACCACGCAGGCGCTGTTCGCTTTGGGCCTGCTGCATGTGAAGGGGCAGGAAGAAAAGGAGCCTGACCTGGAGATGGCAAAATACAATATCGATATACTCGAAACCATCCAGGAAAAAACCAAAGGCAATCTAACTAAAGAGGAAGAAACGGTTCTGTCCAATACTCTTAATGAGCTTCGTATGGGCTATGTCAGGGTCACAGGATAACCCCGTTAGAAACTCAATTAATGATGGGGCTGATTGCATGATGTAAAGCCTGCACAAAAGAGAAACTTTCCGACGGAGTGAAGTACTTTGGCAAATATATTAGACAAAATAATCGCCGACAAAAGGCTTGAAGTAAACTCTCGAAAAGAAAAGACGGGCCTTGAGGAGCTTAAAGAGCAGGTTCGCTCTTTGGCCAAGTGCCGGAACTTTTACAAGGCCGTCACCAAACCCAACAGGCGGGGTATAAACGTTATCGCAGAGGTAAAAAAGGCCTCACCCTCGGCGGGAGTCATCCGCGAGGATTTCGAGCCTGTGGCGATTGCGCAAACCTACAAGAAATGCGGCGCAGACGCGATCAGTGTTCTTACCGACGAAAATTATTTTCAGGGCCGTCTCGAATATATAAATCAGATACGTCAGGTGATAGATTTGCCCGTCTTGCGAAAGGATTTTATCATCGACCCCTGGCAGGTGTATGAATCCCGCGCCGCCGGCGCCGATGCGATACTGTTAATAGCAGAAGCTCTAAAGCCCGGCGAATTGATGGACTTGATGATAGCCGCGGCCGAGCTGACCCTGACGGTTCTTCTCGAAGTTCACCGGGCCGATACGTTAATGGCTGTGCGAAGCATGATTGGCTTTCCCAAAAAAGGGTATAGTGTTCTCGGAATCAACAACCGCAATTTGACAACGATGCAGGTCGATTTGAACACGACCAGCCGATTAGCGGAATTTATAGACGACAAAAATGAGCTTGTCGCTGAAAGCGGGATAAAAACACGGGCTGATGTAGAAAAACTAAAATCCGTCGGCGTCAGAGCGGTCCTGATCGGCCAGACGCTGTGTGAGCATCCCGACATTGAGGAGAAATTTGCGGAGCTTTTTGGTTAAAGACTTAACAAAGGCATAAAAAAACCTCGTCCGCAAGGGGAAGTTACAATTCAGTTAACTTTTCTTTTGGGCTTTTTGGATTTTGGCCCACGTGTCACGCAAGCCTACCGTCCGATTAAATATCAGTTTTCCATCGGAGCTATCCGGGTCAACACAGAAATAGCCCAATCTTTCGAACTGGTATCGACCGAGCGGTTTTGCATCCGCCAGAGAAGGCTCAACCCGGCAGGAAGTCAGAATTTGGCACGAGTCCGGGTTCAGGTTGGATTTGAAATCCTCATTTTCGGCTGCCTGGTCGGGATTTTCCTTTGTGAACAAATGGTCGTACAATCGCACCTGTGCCTCGAGCGCATGGTCGGCTGAAACCCAGTGCAGCGTTGACTTGACTTTTCGCCCATCGGGAGCGTCTCCACCTCGCGTGGCGGGGTCATAAGTGCAGTGCAACTCGACGATTTGGCCGTTCTCATCCTTAATTACATCCTTACAGGTGATGAAATACGCATATCGCAGACGGACCTCCCGGCCGGGCGCCAAGCGGTAAAATTTCTTCACAGGCTCGGCCATAAAATCATCCTGCTCAATATACAGCTCCCGTGAGAACGGGACTTTTCGCGTACCGGCGTTTGGGTCTTCGGGATTGTTAATGGCTTCAAGCTCTTCGACCTGGCCTTGCGGATAATTATCAATGACCACCTTGAGCGGTTTTAGCACGGCCATCACCCGCGGCGAGGTCTTGTTTAAATCTTCCCGCAGACAATGTTCCAGCAGCGCGATATCGACGGTGCTGTTGAATTTGTTGACACCTATGCGTCTGCAGAATTCCCGAATGGCCTTCGGCGAGTATCCCCGCCTGCGCAGGCCGGAGATGGTCGGCATTCGCGGGTCGTCCCAGCCGTTGACGTGGTTTTCCTGAACGAGTTGCAGCAGCTTTCGCTTGCTCATTACGGTATAGGTGAGATTCAGCCGGGCAAACTCTATTTGCTGCGGGTGATACGCCTGGAGCTCATCAAGGAACCAGTCATACAGAGGGCGATGGTTCTCGAACTCCAGCGTACAAATAGAATGGGTAATTTTTTCGACGGAATCTTCGAGCCCGTGGGCCCAGTCATACATCGGATAGATGCACCATTTAT
>JABMRO010000687.1 GCA_013202635.1 Planctomycetota bacterium | reverse complement strand
GAAACGTTCCAGCGGAATTTGATACTCGCCAGGCCGAACTGCGACTCGGTCAGGTTTGCCCCGATAAGGCCCGCCTTGAATGCGAGTCCGTGGATTCCAAGCTGTCCCTTCGGATAGACGGTGGTTTTGAACATCTCACCCGGGCCCCCGGCGGCGAGAATTATATTCGCACCGAGGTAAACATTTATGGCGTAATTTGAATCATTGATGTTTTTCTTATCAACAGTTACAACGCCTGTAATTCGCTTAGATTCGCCGGAGCCGGTTGTCAGCAAGTGTGCTAATTCCTGCCGGTCGTAAATTTCAACACCGTACCGTTCGAGCTGTTTCTGCAGACACTGGCTCATGAACCTGCTCGTTTTTGGTCCGGCTGACGTGGCCCGTTCATACGGGTCATGGTCTGTCTTATAGCCGATAAAGGTGCCCGCCGAATCAGTAGGAAATGGAACGCCCGCCTGGACTAAATGGTAGAATTCACGAAGTGAGCCGATTGCTTCGATAAGCGCCGAATCGCCGTGCCAGCACCCGGCCGCCGTCAGGCTCTTTGCGAACTCTTCTGCGCTGTCGGCGACATCCGGACTTGTGCCAATCTTATAATAGGTCTGCTTGTCCGAGCCGCTCATCCGCGATGCACCCAGCCCCAGGCCTGCGGTTACTACGGCTATTCTTTCCTTCGGATTGGCAATGCCCTTTTGGGCCATAAATTTGCACAGGTGCACCGCGCAGTTCATTGCCGCCGCTCCTGCTCCTACGATTACCGTGTTGTAACGATGAAAGGTTATAGTCTGATTTGCTATTTTCCTTGTCTCCATATTTTCTTTCTCCGATCAGACCAATGGTCATTTGATGATTCAAATTACTTGTTTGAGGTATTCTCCAACAATTTCGGTTTCACAAAATCTTCAGTCATCTTGCGCGGCAGCAGCCGTACATTACCTGCTCTATCGCAAAAGTAAAGAGACGACTGCGAAGGCATCCTGCCGTGGCCATCCGCCCATAGGGCATAAAAATCAGGATGAGCATCAACCGGATGCCGTGCGTACGTGTGATTGTACGGACTGTCTTTCGTAAGCTGTTTGGTTTTTTTCCAGGTTTTTCCCTGGTTTTTGCTTATCCACATAGCCATTTCGCCGCCCGGGTTATACGGCTGCGGCCCAGTCTGCGTCGGACCTATTATTCGCCATGTCCCGTCGGCCTCGATATAGAGCGAGCCCATGTCGTAATTGTTATCCGAGACACAAGCATCTCTTATCTGCCATATCCTGCCGGTCCAGCGAGCGGTCGTCCAGGTGCGTGGATTATTTTTCGGCCCGGATTCGTATCCCTTGCTTGTAATAAATAAAATAACGGGCATTCCCTTTTTATCCAGCCGAATGTCCTTTAGATATACATTAAGACCCTGAGTCCGGTAATCGTGGACAAGTGCGGGATTATTAATGTCTCTCAAAGGTAGAGTCAATTTTTGCCCGTCGGCGCTCCGCCATGTTTTACCGAAGTCGGTCGTTTCGACATAGTATAAATTCGTCCGCCAGTTCAGACCTTTTCCCTCGGGGTGAAAATTAAACGCGGTCCCGGCTTTGTCGTTATTTGTGGTGCTTATTTGATAGTGCCCTTTATCAATCGCGGCAATCCGGTTCCACTTCGACCATTCGATACCGTCGGTGCTTGTCATAAAGCAGATAGTGCGGTCAACGGGATAATTGTAGCGAGTGAAGAAACAGATGAAACCTTTTCCTTTGATGTACCAGGGCTGCATATACGAAAAATTTCTCATTGGAATTTCTTTGCCGTTTTCTATCTTTGTAGCATTTATCTGCTCGAACTCGCTTATATCGTACGGCCTTCTGCTTCTGTGGATATACGATGGCCTGCTGGTGCCGTGTGAGGTTGAAAATATCCAGATGTTCCCTTTGTCATCTACTGATATAACCGGATTATCGTGAGCATCGCTGGTCTTTTTATCCAGAAGTATGGTCGGGTGGGGCACCATCCCCGTCTTATGGTCATAGTAAGAGACCATATGCAGGAGCCTTCGGTTGTTATTGGTGGTTGTCCCGCCATAACAGAAAAAAGTTTTCCCGGCCTTATCGCAATAGACGGCGAACGGTTTGTGCTTGGCGCAGTACGTTCCCAATCCTCCGCTGTACTTATAGACGTATTCGTCGCCGGACGGCTGATTCATATACCAGATGCCGCGATAGCCGATATCTCTGCCGTTAATCGTTAGTTCCGGGTCAGAGACTTCAGAGTTTGCGCGCAAAGCCGCCGCAGAAAAAATGACAACGACTGCTGATAAAATTCGCAGCCAAAAACCAGTAAGAATTGTGTTTTGCATTTCGTATCTTGTTATGTGCTTATGGTTCTATGCAAAATTGAAATTTCTGCCCGTTGTGCGGCTTATTTGTTCGATTGAGGCTTTGGGAAAATCGATATCGGGATATTTTTCCGCTCGCAGCCTGTCTATCAATTGTTTAATAATTGTCAGCTCTTTAGCCAAAAGATCATAGTCCTGCTCGTCGATGATTTTATTCATTGTTGCCTTTTCAATCATGCTGAACGAGCCGCCAAGCACCAGAACTCCAGCGTTAATATATTCGGGAATGTTACCCGGATTTGTTCCGCCCGTTGGCACCAGACTGATTGTTTTATGAATAGCCGGGTCGATTGTCTTGACAAAGGCCGGCCCGCCGAGCTGTTTGGCAGGGAATATTTTACACAGATTAGCTCCTTTGGAAAACTGGCTGACAACCTCGGTCGCACTGCCGCATCCCGGTATGATAGGCAACTGCCCGGCGTACTTCTTATAGCTGTCGCCGCTGAAATTGACCGCCGAGACAAGATAGCATGCGCCTGCATCCACGACCTGCTGCACGGAAGGAAGCGGGTCCTGCGGATTGGCCTTATTATAGACATCAAGCATTTCGGGCCAGTCAATCAGGCTTGCCGTGCCTGCCGCAAAATCAGGAAGCTCTTTACGCAGACGTGCGAGTTTTTCCAGAGGTTTATTTATCCGGCAGGTTACTTCCATATTATTAATGCCCGCCTTCATAAGTGCCTCGGCCGTCCTTACAATGTCGAGCTTGTTCTGGTTAAAGACGAGAATGAAGCCGTCTTTCAACAGTGTCGTAATTGTATCTTTAATATCCATTATTACTCCCTACAGTCTTCTAAAATGAAAGCCGCCATCGACGTTAATTATCTGGCCGGTTGAAAAATCGAGCCTGCCTTCCGCGATGGTTCCGACCGCCTTTGCGATATCTTCCGGTTGTCCCCACCTTTTAATCGGAGTAAGACCTTCGGCTATCAGCTTGTCATATTTATCCTTAACCACACTGGTCATGTCCGTTTCTATGATACCGGGCCTTATTTCAAATACCCCGATGCCGTATTCAGCCAATCTGTCCGCGTACAGCATTGTCATCATGGAAATCCCCGCCTTGCTCACGCAATACTCTCCGCGTCCCGGCGAGCTGGTATATGCCGAGATTGAGCCTGTGCTTACAATCCGAAACGCCCGCTCGGGATTTGCCTTTTTCTGTTCGACCATCCAGTTAGCCACGAGCTGAGTCAAAAAGTAGGGCCCTTTGAGATTTATTCCCATCACTCTATCAAAGCTCTCCTCGGTTGCTTCGAGAAGGTCCATCCGTTTCGAAGGGGCGACGCCGGCATTATTTACCAGCATATCGCATCTGCCGAACTTGCTCTTAGCCAGAGCAACAAGACTGCTTCTGTCCTCGGCACTGCTGACGTCACCTCGTAAAATCTTGCACTCGGCACCCGCTTCGGTGAGTTCTTTTTGTGTCTGTTCCGCGCGCGATTCATCCGGCTTACCGCCGGCGCTAAAATCAAAATGATTAACTACGAGATTATATCCTAATGATGCTAATTCTTTTGCGACGCCTTTTCCGATGCCGCGACTTGCCCCGGTGACAATTGCTGCGGGTCGTTCTGCCATTTTCAAAATCCTTTCTTATTTTATGTTTTTAGAAATTCATCAATTTCTTCTGCCGCCTTCATCCCGTCGGCAACCGCCGCGACCACAGTCGATGCCCCTCTTACAAGGTCGCCGCCGGCGAAGACTCCCTGTCTGGACGTCGCCAGTGAACCTTCCTTCGTTTCGATAAGCCCGTTTGCCATCTCCACGCCCGGAAGGATTTCGCTGATTTGCTCCGGCGGACTCTGGCCGATGGCCTCGACCACAACGTCCATATCAAGCTCGTAAGCGCTCGACTCTATCGGTTCAGGGCGGCGCCTGCCGGAAGCGTCCGGCTCACCTAATCGGGTCGGGCAAACCTTGATTGACGCCAGTTTGCCGTTAGCGGAAATATATTCGAGCGGCTGAGTCAATATCAGAAAATGCACGCCTTCGTTTATCGCCCTCTGGCGTTCGGCGCTCCAGGCCGGCATCTCTTTGAAGGAACGGCGGTATATAACATAAACGTCTTTTGCGCCGAGTTGTTTGGCCGTAACCGCCACATCCATTGCAGTATTGCCCCCTCCTATCGCCACGACAGCTTTGCTTGCCAGTTTTAATTTCCCGCTCTCTTTTGCCGCCGAAAGGAACTCCATCGAACTGTAAACACCGTCAACGGTGTTATCACCAATGCTTACCGATTTCACAAGACCCATACCGATAAAGAGCCCGTCAAATCCCTCTTTAGTGATATTATCTAAATTGAAATCAGCGCTTAATTCTTTGCCAAGACGCAAAACCATTCTGTCTTTCGGAACATCGGTGAAAATAGCCGAGATTTCGCTCTTCAATGAGTCGCCTTGCCTGTCCGGAGGAATTACGGTCTTTACCATCCCGCCGAACTGGCTGCTCTTGTCGAATATTGTCACGGTGTGTCCCGCTTCGAGCAGCTTTGCCGCACAGGCCAGTCCTGCCGGGCCTGCGCCGATTACGGCGACGTTCTTTCCCGTCGCTTTTTCGGGCATTTGCAGCTTCGACCAGCCGTTCTTATTGGCCTGCGCCGCCAGATGCCTTTGTATGCCCGCAATGGCTACGGGCTTATCGCCAATGAAGGCCTGCAGGCAGCTTCCCTCGCACTGCTGCTCAACCGGACACAGCCAGGCACATACTTCGGGAAATATATTTTTCTCTCGTAGAACTTCGTATGCGTCTTTTTCATTTCCGTCGAGGAACAGGCTGATGAATTTCGGGATATCGACGCCGGCCGGACAGCCCAACTGGCACGTCGGCTCCTGGCACTTGCGGCACGATGCAGCCAGCCGAAGCAGGTTGTCCCTGTCGCCCATTCTGCCGCGTTCGAATATCGGCCCGTAAACTTTATTGTCCCGTATCACGCAGCCCGTCGTTCCACCGTCCCGCATTATCTGCGTGCACGCGCTGCAGCTTACACAGACCTTCTCCGGGTACATCCTGCCTTTGGTTATGATATCTTTGGCGAAATCAGGATACGCGAACGCCATCCTGCCGGCACCGACCAATGTGGTCAGACCGGCGGCTTTGTTTGCCGCCCCAACGTTGGCGAACAATGTCCGCAGCCAGCTATAACCGGTGCCCAGAATCGCGATATCGGGAAACTCCTTTTGAATTTCACCGGTGATATTAACGAGCCTGCTTACGCCCGCCAGCGGATGTTCCGGCTCTTCATAACCGCCGACTATCGTCTCATTGAAGGGCCTGCCAACGTGCGGGTTGTAATACGGATTTGCGATAGTAATGTTAATCAGGTTAACGCCGTGCTGTTGTAAAAGCCCAATCAGTTTCTTCGGCTCTGTCAGGTCCGGCTTTGTGTAATCATCTTTATCCACACCCCAGCCGTAAGGATACGGTATAGCGTCGTAAACACCGAGGCGGGTTACAACCTGTGAATTTTCTCCGAGCTCGTTGCGAATCTTATCGATAACTTCAAGAACAAATCTCGTTCGGTTCTCGAACGACCCGCCGTACCTGCCCTTTCTTTTATGGCAGGCGAAAAGCTCATTTATCAGATAGCCGTGACATGATTTTATATCCACCGCATCAAAGCCGACCTCGAACGCCAGCCTGGCCGCCTCAACGTAAGCGTCCTGGAGCTTATCGAGATACTCATCCGTCACCAGTGGCCAGTCGTCCGGTATCCTGCTGCTTCTGTCCGGGTTGGGTTTTTGCTGCGGAACCAGAGGGTCGCGGTAAGGGTCCCGCTGGGGGATAATCGGATACACCGCACCTTCCGGCTTGCTGTACCTTCCCGAATGAGTCAACTGCAGCACCATTGCCGGCCTGTACTTTGGCCCGTTGGCCTCGGCTGCCGCCTGCCGTATCATTTCAACCATTGCGCGGAAGCTGTCTTTATTTTTTTCATGGAGCCATAACTGTCTCGGATTTGCCCTGCCTTCGGGTACGACCGCGGTCGCCTCGACCCACAGCAGACCCGCGCCGCCTGCTGCGAATCTTTCGTATCGTCGCAGCGTCAACTTGCCGGGGCGGCCC
The DNA here is from genome assembly GCA_013202635.1 of Planctomycetota bacterium. Classification (GTDB taxonomy): domain Bacteria; phylum Planctomycetota; class Phycisphaerae; order Sedimentisphaerales; family Anaerobacaceae; genus NIOZ-UU13. Next base: position 713 of record JABMRO010000687.1, on the reverse strand, counting down.
TGCGAATCTCCGTCGCAGCCCTCCATAGGATGAACAGCTAACGAATTCGGTATAACAAGCCCTCCGGCTTGTACGGGTTTGGCTAAAATAGAAACGTCGTCAATGGCCTCGATTTTCACGCCCAGCCGCTCGCTCAGTTGCCTTAACTCCTCAGTGTTGCCTAATTGAAATTCCCACATCTTTTATTCCTTTTGTTCTGCTGCTCCTGCCGAATCATTACCCCGTGAGATGCAAAGCATACCTCACCGCGGTGATTCTACTCTACCATTGTCCTGATTTCAAGTCTGTGGTGGGTTGGCCTGAATTGGGTTTGTTTTGGGTTTGATCGGCCTTGAAATTGGCTTTGATTGGCTTAAATTGGCTTTGTTTTGGGTTTGTTTGGCTTTGTTTTTCCGATTTCACCAAATGTCCATTTACTCGTATTTACTTGTCGCAAAAGAGCTTACGTTATTTTTCGCCTACTTGACTTTGGGTTTGTTTTGCATAAAAAGCTGATAAATTCGTACGTAATCTTTCGTAGATTTGCATTGTATGTCGTCCCTTCGATTTCGCTCAGGGCAGGATTGTGTATTGGGGATTTGGGCTTCGGCAGCCATTTAAATCCTCCGGATTAAATATTTACTATTGAAAATTGACTATTTAATGAAGGCTAAAAAGCCCCCGGCAGAAAAGCAAGTAAGCACACATTCCCCTGCTGCGAGTCAGGTGAGCAG
>JABMRO010000686.1 GCA_013202635.1 Planctomycetota bacterium | reverse complement strand
CAAGTGGGGCGGCGGTGCGGGCTGAAGGTATGCGCAGAACTTTAGGGGCAAAGTTAGCGAGCGATTTGATGGAGGAGATTGTTAATACGCCGTTCGAGCAGATAGTAGCCGACTATGATGGTTATTCCGAGGCGCAAGGCCAAATAAAGGATGCAGGCGGGGCGGTATTTACCGACTCAAATTACGCTAAGTTCAGCAGAGACTCAATATGCGATTATGTTTATGTCCCACAGGAAAGCGGGGCAGGCGTGTCGAAATATATTCGCATTACGGTGCGAGTGTATTACAGCAGCAAAGAAATTGCGACTATAAACCGACTTGTAAGCAATTAAAAAGATGAAAATCAAATACTCTGTAACACTTGATTTGCAGAGTCGCGTCATTGCGAGGCCTTTTTTAAAGACCGCGGCAATCTCACCTGTAGGGTGGGGCTTGCCCCACCATTTACCTAATTACGATTATACATATTTCTGAGATAACTATACTACCAAAGATAATGCCAAATGCACTATTTTATTTATTGAATACATTGAATATTACGACCGGGAGCGTCGAATCTGCTTATTTCCGCTATGACCTAAAGTACGGATTTGTATCAAGGTTAGTTTCTAAACGAAAAACCTTGACCGATTATTGTTTATTCGGCAAATAATTTTTCAGACAGCTTGCGCCATGCTTCCATTGAACGCCTGAGGTTGTCATAAGCATCACCGCCAATACCGTAACCCTGAAATCCTATTGGGCCGGTGTAGCCGGCTCTCTTTAGCGTTCTAAGGAATCGACCAATGTTAAAGGTGCCGCGGTCCAGCGTCTGAATCAGTTGTTTCCAGTCCTTTCCTCCGCTGTCCGCACCATTGATACTGACCACAAACAAATGTGGCATCGCCGAGATTATCAGCGATCTCATATTCTTTTCATCCTCCGTCCTCAGCCAGTGACACAGGTTGAATGTTATTCCCACGTTCTTTTGGTCAACTTGTTTTGCCACCCGTATCGCATCCTCTACCTTCTCAAGCCAGAAGCCCGTATGTGGGTACAGTGCGATGCGCAATCCGGCCTCAACCGCCATATCGGAAATCTCACAGATGACTTCCACTGCACGCGGATCACCTTCCGTTTGGGACGGCTTGAACTTCTTGCTCTGCACGAAAAGCCACAATATCGAATTGCTTCCCTTAAGTACCTCGATTGCCTCTTTCAATTCCGGGCCGTAACTCGGCTGGTCGGCATCGATATTCGCTCCGAGATAAACCGCAAACATCCTCAAATCGTTTTTATCAATCTCTTTGAGCATTTCGCTCAATCCTTTGCCGGCTGTGCATCCTATCCCCGCATACCCTAATTCTCTGACCATTTCCACCTGCTCTTTTGCGGTTTTGTGTTTATCGTCTTTCGTCGCGGTATCCATCGCAAAAAACGGATTCGGCCCGGCCGGTTCTATCCGGATATTGCGATATGCAACAGGCCCGTGGTCACCCTGAAGCATTAACGGCCCTGTCGGCTTTTCGTCGTTATACGCACTGGCTCGCGTCGGTCCGCTTACCTCAACGTCCGCATGAACAACAGTCCCGTTATGAACAACCTTCTCGAATCTGGCATTAGCAACTTTTTGTCCCCTCCTGTTAAAACGCGGCGCACGAAATATAATATCAAATGTCTGCCACTGACCGGGCTCTCGAGATGCGTTGACCCTCGGAGCATATCCTTCGTAGCCCTTAGTCTCTCTATTATCATCCCATCGCTGATAGATACCGCCGCAGTCGCCGTGCTTTAGCTTCTTCACACCCCAACTGTCTAAGACCTGAATCTCATAGCGCCCGTTAAAATACACACCGGAGTTCGAACCTTTGGGAACCATAAACTCAATATGCGCTTTGACATCACCAAATTCATTTTTACTGAAAAGATTTGAGGGCCTGCCGGTTGGTCCGTTCACAATTACTCCCGTGCCCGCCTTAATGCCCAGAAGCTGGTTATTGTCAGGTTTCATAAACACATCACCGACAATCTGCCACTTTCCGGTGTTATCTCGCCATTGAGAAAAATCACCACCTGTTAGAACAACACTTTTGCTGGTACCTTTTGCTCCGGCATCTATTACTGGTAATAAGCACAAAATCAATACGAGTAATAAAATTGACTTAATCTTTTTGCTTTGATGTTTCATAATTCCTCCTTATTCAATAGTAAATAGTAAATAATAAATCTCACAACCGCCAGGGGCTTCGCATTGTTCGCAACAACATCCGGTTGGCCTGCTCATCGTTTATAAAACGTTCCTCGTCAGGGTCCCATTTTAGTTTTCGCCTCAACAGCATTGAGATATTGCCGATGTGTGCGATTGTAAAACAACGATGGCCTATCTCCGGCGGAAAATAACAGTCTTTACGGGATTTCACACAATCAAGGAAGTTCCGCTGCTCACCGGCCTTACACGTATAAAGATGTATCTCATTTGGTCCAATCACTGATTTCAGAATAGATTTAGGCTCGGCCTGCAGTTCCGCCCTCCAGCCGCGATTACCTATCCACCCCTCCGACCCTTCGAACCGCAGACTCGGAGTACCCGATGTCACTATCAGCCGAACGCCGCTGGCATATTTATATTCGATTCTAAATTCTTTCGCGCTGTTATAAAGTCCCTCCCGCCAGAATTCACCTTTTCCTTCGACCTCCACCGGCCCGGTATGTTCGCTGTCGTTTCCCCACTGAGCGCCGTCGAGAAGATGCGCTCCCCAGTCGGTTAACATCCCCCCCGAATAATCATGTATCCATCGAAAGTTCCAGTGAATGCGGTCTTTGGTATATGGAGCGTATGGCGCCGGGCCAAGCCACATATCGTAATCAAAACCATCCGGCACAGGCATAGGCGTAGGGTCTCCCGGTGTATTCGGCCCGCTCGGCAGCTCCACCCGGACAGTGTGCACCTTACCGATTCTCCCGTTACGAACCAGCTCACACATCCGGTGATATACATCAACCGACCTGTCTTCCGTTGACCATTGAAAGACACGATTATAACGCTTCATCGTCTTACAGAGTATCCTGCCTTCCTCAACGGTCAGCGTCGGTTTCTCGCACTCTATATCTTTGCCCGCCTTGGCCGCCATTATTGAAATTGGAACATGCCAGTGGTCGGGTGTCGAAATCATTACCGCGTCGATATCATCCCGCTCGATAATTTTCCGGAAATCCTTGTAAGTTACACAATCTTTATTGCCGTATTTCTTGTTCACCATATCGCAGGCTATATTCATATGACTGGTTTCAACGTCGCAAACCGCAACAGCCTGGGCATCTGCGTTTCCCAGAAAGTTCGTTAAATTAACCGCTCTGCCATGACCACCCACACCGATAAAACCTATTGTAATCCGCTCACTCGCCGCAACTGCCCCCGCCTTGCCAAGGGCAGAAGACCGAACCAAATAAGGAAAACCAACCACTCCCGCAGATACACCAATTGTCTTTTTTAAAAACTGCCGCCTATTAACTTTCTTCATAATAAAATTTCCCTGTTACCCTCTCGAAGTAAATTATCATTAATCATTTACAAGTGCCACGGGCTTCGCATCGTCCGTGTCATCATCCTCTCGGCCTGTTCGTCGTTGATAAATTGCTCTTTGTCCGGGTCCCATTTCAAATCCCGACCCAACCGCATTGCGATATTACCGAGATGCGAAACAGTAATGGAACGGTGAGCGGTTTCAATCGGAGCGACAGTCTCCTTTCGCGAAATCACACAATCGATAAAATTCCGCGAATGATTATCGCTTTGGTACAAATGAATCTCGTTCGGCCCGATGACAGAGTCAAGCAGTGACTTCGGCTCCGCATTGTGACGTCCACGGTTCGCCCATACCCGGCCTTCCGTACCCTCGAACGTTACTCCGCCGCGATCCTTGTTCGAGATAATTAATTTTACGCCGTTCTTGTATATGCACTCGAAATAGAATTCCTTCGCAGTATTATAAAAACCGTCTTTGGCAAATACGCCTTTGGCATTTACTATTTTCACTGGACCTGTTTTCTCCGTGCCCATACCCCATTGTGCGATATCCGGGTGGTGCCCCCCCCAGTCTGTAACCTGCCCTCCGGAATAATCCAGCAGCCAGCGAAAATTAACATGGCACCTGGCAGGGCAGTAGGGGGCATAAGGAGCCGGGCCTAACCACATGTCGTAGTTAAAACCTTCAGGCACAGGCTCTGGTTTTGTACGATGACCTTTTTTTGAAATATCGGGTGTCCCGCCCGGCAGACCGCACCTTACGGTATGCAGCTTTCCAATCCGGCCGTTTCGAACTAATTCGCACGCCCGACGGAAATTATGATCCGAGCGCTGCTGGCTGCCCGTCTGAAAAACCCGACCGTAACGTTTCACCGCATCGCTCATCGCGCGTCCCTCCGGAATAGTCAGTGACAAAGGTTTTTCACCATAGATGTCCTTGCCGGCTTTTGCCGCCTCGATAACAGTTATTGAATGCCAGTGGTCCGGCACCGCCAGCAATACCACATCAATATCATCACGTTCTAAGACTCTGCGAAAATCTTCATAAGAGGTGCATCCTCTGTATGTGCCGGATTCCGCTCTAAGACCGTAATGTTCTACGACTATCCTCTTCGCCGGCTCACGACCGCCGACGCGGTTGTCCCAGTATCCGTTGCTCTGACGATTCACATCGCAAACCGCCGTAATCTGTATGCGTTCGTCCCTAAGGAAACTTTTCAAATCATTGATACCCTGGTTACCCGTGCCGATACAGCCCATGGTAATCCTGTTGCTCGGCGCAACATTGCCTGCTTTACCCAGCGCCGATGAAGGAACGATATACGGAAATGCTATTGCAGCCCCGGCAAAACCTGTGGACTTTTTCAAAAAGCCGCGACGTGAGATATGCCCTTTTGGATTCATGTTACAACCTCCAATTATTATTCATATGCACTCAGAATGACAGCAGACACTGCCAGATATACGTATATCCGAGGGCATCGATGTCCTCCCAGATTTTCTGGACCATTGCCTTGTCACCGGTGATTTCGGGCAGGTCCTTGACCCGCTGCTCCCATGGAAAACATACCCCTGGTTTCACCGGCGGCACCGCCCGGCCTGTCATACCATTAACTTTCTTGCGCGACTCCACTGATGTGAGTAAATCGCAAGGCGGTGTATCGGTCGGCGTCTCAAAGCTGCCCGACGAATAGACACCATGCTCACGGCACACCTGATTCATCACCTTCATATTCTCTATGTTTGTGTCATCCTGCATAATTGCTCCGGCGTCCATTATATAACCGCCATCCTGGGCCACTTCTTTGATGACACGCATGCAGAACTCCCGCACTTCCTCAGGCGTACCCCAGCTCAACAGCATATTCGGGATACCGCCGCTGATAGCGAACTTATCGTGCACGCTGCGATGGACCTCGAAGATATCATCCTGATCGCAGTGGAAGACAATGCTGCAATCAGGCAGCTCGCGAAATCTCTCTAAATGGCGCTGCCATCTGCCCTCTGCGTAAAACAACGTCTGGTGCCCGTTCTTCCAGAACTCCTCGATACAGGGCTTGAGCGTGGACCAGTTGTGGGACTCGAATTGTTTCGGATTGAAGAAAGGCACGCAACCGCGATGCATCCAGAAGCCGATGGGAACCTGATTATTAGGATCGGCAGTAGTCAGCCCCACGTTAACTAAGTGCGGCATAAGCACCTCGCAGGCCTTGAGCACTTTCTTTGGCTGCGTGTACATGTCACTGACCACCCCCAGATAGCCTCGCATTTTGTCGGCGATGATATCGAACGGCGCTTTGAAGATACCCGCAATAGCCGACCCTGTACCGCATTCAGATCGCAGCCTCGCGATTTGCGGGCCAAAGGCGTAGAAATATTGCAGCATAGCCATACCGCTCTTAACTAATGCCAGGTTGTTTCGCTTCGTCGAGGCCTCGCCAATCTTGCTGACTTCGGTGGAAACGCGGGGCAGCCAGGTCTCGTAGAGAAAGCCGGTCGGATCGTCGATCAACGCATCGTATTCATCCGCCTTCATGAACGCCTCTCCTTCCGGCGGCTCGATATAGTTAAATCCGGTCGTATGAGGGATGCCTATCCCCGGGATACCGTAGTAGCGCAAACCTGCGGCCTGCGCCAAACCCGTCCAGACATAGACCATATTCGGAACAACAGCGTCCCAGTCGAAATCTTTCGCGCACTTCACGGCAGCCTCGAAGGCCTTGTTGTAATCATGAGCCACATCCTGACAGGTATAACCGGCGTATTTAGCCGTGAACTCGGCGACAAACGGACGTATCGGTATCATATCCGGCTTTTCGTTTCGCATTGCCGTAATGTATCGCTTCATTCGCTCGGAGTATAATTGTTCCATATCCTTGTCCATATCATTCTGCTCCTTTTTGGAATTGGCTCAGCTTCTCTTGGAATTCAAAAAAAACGTTTTAATGTAAACTTAAGATAATATAAACATACCTGAATCACGCCAAAACGTCAAGCAAGCCTCCTCTGAGCTTATTCATCAAGCCCAATTATTTGAACCTGCCCGCTGTTTTTTTCCAGTCGGCACTTGATTGTCCCTTTGCTTTCAAGGCCGCCTGCTTTCATAGTGATTTGTTCGGAGGTCGGAAGAAGCGCTGACAACTCGCCATCGGATAGTTTTGCCTTCAGCAAATAACCTCCTTCAATCCGCTCCAGACTTGACTCATCAGGCACCATGTCTTTAAGACGATGGGGACGATAAAGCGTTACGAATTCCATCTGTCTTTTCTTGCCTTCTGTCTTCGCCGTTAAATGCCATTCACGCAGCGTGATACTCGGAATAGGATTTGGGTCATATTGATCTGTCTGGCTGAATGTCAAATCCGATGGCGCCAGAAAATCAATATCACAAACAACATCTTCACTTCGGACGCGGATATTATGCTGGCCATCGACATCAATCTTATTGATAGCATGCAGCCAGTATTCATACGTCGCCGGTTCCCCTGCCTCCAGACGGTCATAGACGACCACTAATTCCGGTTTGACAAAAATAATGCTCCGCGTAAAACGCCTCAGCTCAGGCTCATAAGCCTTCCCCGCCTCTCCGGCAACGATATCTATTGTAGGCGTGGTCTTGAATCCGATTATCTTGCCTTGGGCTTTGGCGGTGCGCTTGCCCTGGCCTTGCCCGTTGACTGTGATATTATTGACCGAGCGTGTGCTCCACATCCAGTCACGATGATGCGGGCCCCCGTAGTTATAATAGCGGCCCGTACGAATCAGCAGCCGCTGCCCGTACGCCCAGAGAACAAACGAATTATTACCCGCGTTGCCGTGCGATTGCGTTCCCATAGGGCTCGACTTGAAAATAACCTGCACATCCTCTCCTGCGTCCTTCAACGTCGTATTCAGATAAGCCTGTCCAGTCCCTGCAAAAAGTTTGGAAACAGGCAGCTCATCAGGTTCTTTGGAATCCACCTTCGGCAGGGCGCCGCGGATGAATCCTATGTATCCGGATTCGACAGATGGCCCGCCCATTTGCTCGGCGTACCACTGCCAGTGCCCATTCCCGGCCTGAGAGGCAAGCTGGCTCATCAAGGGCACAAGCTGCGAAGCCCTTCTTCGATTGGCCCCATCGCCGAATCCACCGCCGACTTTACCGGGCGGCATCAAATACATCGCGTAATAGCCTATCTTCGAAAAGTATGGCTTGTCATAAACGTTGATACCCATGGCCTCTCGCATCACATCGGCCCACCATGTAAAACGGCCTATGTAGCTTGACCAGTAGCTGACCCCCTCGTGCCAGCCCCCGTCATCATCACACCACACCGGGTAAACATTCGAAAACACATTGGCCGCAAACCACACCCAGTCCTCGACCCCTTCAACCTCACCGAGAAAAGCGATGCCAACCTCACCTAAGAAATGCCACGCCCGGTTTGCGTGACTGCCGTACGGCCGCCAAAAATGTCGCGGACAAAGATGCTCATACATCTCATCCCCGCGAACCTTCATCACCGCTCGGCAAATTCTCTTCTCCTGCTCGCTCAGCAGGTCATTAACAAAAGTATATGTGCGAGAAAAGTAATAATTGTAGGGCATGCCCGCCTCGTCATTGTATCGATAGCCGGTACTTCCCTTTGGGTCCCATTTGGCGCATTCCAGCAGGATGCGCCTGGCCTCAAGGCCGTACTTTTCCTGGCCGCCGAGCAGTCGTGTGAATGCCAAAGTTGCAGCACTGTTAAGCGCCCTGATTGTATATGTTCTGTTTCCCCACCAAATCTTCCGCCAGGCATCGCTACCGCGAATTATATCTTTCGGATATTTCTGCGGCTCTTCCGTCGCAGGCGGCCTGGCCATAATCTTCTCGCATTCGCTCACGAGTTTGTCATACTCCTGCTTCATTTTACCCTTTGCCAGTTCCCGTAAACGCCCAAGGTTCTCCGGACGCATAAAAAGACGCGGATGGCTTTTTGGTATCCGCCCAATCAAATCCTTGCGCTCCGGCAGCGGCATCTTTGCCGCATCACCGGCAATAGCAAACGTTCGCCCCTGGCTCCAGTTCGTATAACGACCGTTCTTGTCTTTTCCCCGATATTTCCAGGTATATGATCCCGATGAAAGAGTCTGTGACGGACAATAAACGTTGAATTTGATATCTTTCCAATGAAAACTAAGATTTGCATAAGGCTGGTTACCTGAACATACAACCTCCCATGTCAAACCCTGTTGTGGCCGCCAGCTAAAACTCGGAGGATTAACCTGAGACACCGAACCGGCGGCGGGGCGGTATCCCCATACGCCCGGCTCGGCGGGGCGTTCATCTAATTTGAGTTCCTGTCCCACTGCTGGACTCGACACAATCAGTAACAACACAAGCCAGACACTAATCAGACATCCTTTTGTTATGGTTTTGCCTGAATAACAACTAAAGTTTTTTCTTTTCGATTTCATACCGCAGCATCTCCTCGTAAAGTAAAAGCTGAATATCAAGAATCTGTTCGAAATTTACCTGACAGCCGTCCTTAAGCCCGTGAGGACATTCGAAGGTAAAAGAGCTTGCCCCGCTTATGTGGTACAAAGCGCTGGTCAGGTTAAAAGGTTTCGGATATTTGCCGCCTTCCGGCTCGACCTTGAATAGGCCGCTAAAAGGTAAATCATGTTCGCCAAGAAGGGCGTAATACCGCTCGGCTAACGAGCGAATATCTTCCTGAATTTCTGTGGTTACGAAAGCAGGCCGTAATATAGCCGGCTTCGACTCATGGCTGTGAAATGAAACAGCCAGGTCCGGCCCTTCTTCTTTGGCAACTTTCAAAATAGCCGGTGCTTCCGGCCCCATCGGGTCAAAGAACTCGTCGTGCATCGGATTTATTCCCTTGTCGTTGAAATAGCATCCCAAAAACCCAACGTTGTCACCGACCATCGGATGCTGGCGTTTGCTTTGAGGCCAGCCGCAGAATGTATCGTCACTCCACGTCCCCTGGCCCCAGAATCTAAGGTCGATACCCTCCATACCGCAAAGGCTGCGCGGCTCGAAACGAGCAACACCATCGGGATTGCCCGCAGGGATTATCAACAACCGGCACCGCCTGCCGAGCACTCGAAGTTTTCTCTGGTTCCTCCCCCGCAGGTCTTTCCCGGTTTCCATTACGTTTATAAAATTGACCAGACCCGTCAAAGCTTCAACTTCAGCCCCGTGCACCGGCCCGACAAAAAGGATTACAGGCCTCTTCCTCGCTGCCTTATCCATATAAGCCTGCGGCTCTCTGGCACCAATGGCTGAATTAAAATTAGCTTTCTGTTCGAGCTTTTCCCTCCGTCCGTAAGTAACCAGATGTATCGGCCTGCCTCCCGGAGATGTCGCTATCGTCTCGACCCTGCCGACAGTTAGTTTTTCAAAACGCTTTTCCAGACTCGTAACGTCACCTACCCAGAATTTCGGTATTTCACGCTCAGGCACCCTCTGTCTGGCCTGTTCCAGGGTCATTGAATTGATATCAGCGGCATTTGCTATAGTCAGAGCACAATTGAACAACACAACCATAGAAAAAAACTGTAACAGCCGCTCTGTTGGTTCGACGCCTCTCTCCTGTCATTATTATTACTCCTGCGAAAGCGTGCCGATTAATTCCTTGATTTTTGTGATATTATTGCGAGCGCAATATTTCTTTATTCCTTCGACGATTTTTACCGCACATCCCGGCTCAATAAAATTCGCTGTCCCAACCGCCACAGCCGATGCCCCCGCAATAATAAATTCGACGGCATCTGAAGCAGTCCTGATTCCCCCCATACCAAGAATCGGTGTCCCGCCGTCTTTAGTAACCTCATTATAAATCTTATTGATAAGATATACCGCTATCGGTTTTATTGCCGGGCCGGACAGTCCGCCTGTCCTGTTGGCTAAAACAGGCTTGCGGCTTTCAATATCAATCACCATCGCCGTAAACGTATTGATTAAACTAAGCGCATCGGCTCCCCCTTCAATCGCCGCCCGGGCTATTACACTGATGTCCGTAACGGCCGGTGACAGCTTGACCATCAAAACCTTTTCACCTACAGCTTCTTTCACCGCAGAAGTAATTTCTTTTACCTGCCCAGGCTCTGTTCCGAAACTTATCCCACCTTTTTTGACGTTGGGACAGCTGATATTCAATTCGAATCCTGCTATCGCTTTTTCACTGCTCAGCCGCTGAACAACAGCTACATATTCATCAATGGTCTGCCCCGCCACACTTACGAAAACAGCAGGACTCATTTTTTCGAGAACAGGCAGTTTCTCTTCTACGAATTTATCTAATCCGATATTCGCCAGTCCAATCGCGTTGAGCATCCCCGAATCTGTCTCGACAATCCTCGGCGTTGCGTTGCCTTTTCTTGGCTTTGCGGTAATGCTTTTTGTAACAAATCCCCCGAGACAGTTGACATCCATAAAATCAGCCAGCTCATCGGCATACCCGCACGTCCCCGAAGCCGTCCACACCGGATTAGCCAGCCTAATCCCCGCAAAATCCACCGTTATATCAACGCTTTCGTTCATTTTTTATTTTCCCGATAGCAAACCTTAATACCTCATTATGGTCGAATGCCATATCTTCCGGCAGTTCTTCAATATCGAACCACTGTGCCTTGTCCGCATCATCGCCGGCCTTTACCTTCGTTTGCTCTTCCGTTGCAATACCCAAAAATACGATTGTAATCTGCCTGCCTCTCGGGTCACGTCCTACAGTACCGAAGGTATGCATCTGTTCTAATCGAACTCCTGTCACCCCCGTCTCTTCGGCCAATTCTCTTACGACCGCATCCTCTAACTCCTCGTCCATATTCACGAATCCGCCCGGCACCGCCCACTTGCCTTTATACGGCTCATTTCCACGTTTGATAAGCAGAACCCTGGTTTTGCCGCCGGAATAGGTAAAAACAGCCGCATCAACAGTAACCATCGGCCTGGGCCAGTTGTAAATATATTTGCCTTTTGTGTTCATAAGGTGCGAACGTTATCCGGGATACAGTGTTATTTGGAATTATATTATGGTTTGAGCGGGGATATGTCTATCTAAAAAACGCCCGCAACCACTTTATTCAGAGGCTGCTACTCTGCGAAGTAGCTTGCTACGTAGCACGAGCCGACCGTAAGGGATGGTTAACTGTTTTTTTCAATAATCCCTAAAGCTTCTCATCCACTCGGGCCATTCGGACGGCTGAACACCGCCTGCCATAGTCCACGTGCCGTTTATATTGAAACTTCTATGCCACTTAAACGTCCACAACTGCTTAAGCCCAATCTTTCGGACGGAGAAATCCAGAAATACTCCGTTTGCATACTCACCATGCCGGTTCATACAAAAACGCTTCATTTATTAAGCAAACAAGGTCATATATTCTCAGTTCCATTCAAACAATCAATATCAGTAGGTGCAGGGTAAAAAATTATATTTTCTTTGACGACCTTGCTCGATTTTTTGCGATAATATGGGTAGAAGTGTGTTTTTGAAAGAGCGAAATATAACAATATTCAGATAATCGAAATATGGGATGCGGGTGTCCTATGTCGTAGCTGAAAAGGATGTCATAAGAGATGGCATGTTCACCCTTGCTCCACCTTATAAACAGAAAGGAATTTGAATTGAATATACGAGACAATTGATTCGCATTGAGCAGGGCGGCAGCCTCGGAGGTAAGCTCTTTGGGGCAAGTCGTTCTATCGACCGGCGGCTACGCTGTCCTGCTTTTGTATTATATTTAAGGTCGTAGGTCGAAAGGCTGAAAGGCGATATTATGGTGAAACCATACAAAAACAAACGGAAACGCAGACGCAAGTTAGCAAAGAAACGATACCACGCAAAGCAGGTCAAACCTAAAGCTGGTAATATCTTAAAGTACATCCAGCAGTATGACCCGGAACATCACCAACATTTGAAGTTTATGTTGGTTGCAAGAGTCTCTACTGAAGCACAAGCAAGAAAAGGCTACTTGGATAATCAGATGCAGCGATTAAAGAGATTCGCTGACATAAATAATCTAAAATGCCTTATAGATTTGTGTTTTATTGTAAGTGCGTTTTGGACAAAAGAACAAAAAGAAAAAGCAATCGAGCTATATAAATATGACCCAGAATTTTTTGCTTATGACCCAAGAGGTTACGACAAGCCCCATTACCACCAACTTGAATCTTTAGTCAGTATGATGAAAGCTCGGCCAAACAGGGCTTTCTTGTTCGAGAGTACCTGTCGAGCAATCAGGAGTGACAATTATTCTTTTGAAAATAAAGATGCACCTATTTCGGAAGATGAACTGAAAGAGTTTGCAGTTGTTCTTGATGGCATTCCAGTAATTACAATACTTCATCCAGAAGCTACGTTTCAAGAAGTGCAGAGTTGGAGAATAAGTCAAGAGGGGCATAGCCATCCAAACAAGTCAGCAGGTTGGACTAAACGCAGATATAAGATATATCATCCCAAAGTTATTAAACATAGAGCGAAAGGTTTGAGTTATGGAAAGATTGCTAAACAGCTAAACTTACCGATTGAGCTTGTTCGTTCTTGGTGTCTAAAAGCTAAAATGAAAGGTCTTTTGTGAGCTATATATTTTCTAAAAAACAGCTATATATTTTTATTCTAAAAAAGAGCTTTTTTAAGATGTGTGTAAATATGCTACGTACAGCCTATACGTCTATACAACGTATATCAGCTTTTCCTGATTTTAATTTAGTTAGTATATTAAGACCATATAGAGATTTATACAGTGTTTACCTGATATTCGATGGAGGATTTACAAGAGTTTTACATGATATTACTGAGTGTTTCAATGAGGTATTTTACAATATATCTTACCGTTTGTTATTTTGGAATATCCAGTTTTCTTTTATTTTTTCCTAACAAACAATCACCTACTATATGATTTCGGTTACAGATACTATTGAACCTACGAGGGCAACTGTCTCCATTATTATTCTCCTTTCAAGTTCAAACTCAGTAAGGCTACACAAAAATATTCCTTATTCTACCTGCATTCCTGTTTAATTCTATACGTCTTGCTCTCCATTGCTACTTTTACTTATCGTTCCTTTTTTGCGTTTTATATAACCATATATATAGCTTGCACATAATGAACCAGATACCCCTAAAACAAACCCCCAAAAATAATTCTTAATTATATCAGCTTTAGTTCTTTTATTTACAGCAAGACTAATTGCCTCAATTTGCTTATCTGTAAGTTTCTCAAGTTCTTTTACTTTGTTGTATTCTTCCTCAATTTTAATCTTCGCTTCTTCGGTAGCTATCATACCCCTTTTTATTTTTTCCAAATAGGTTTCAAGATTACGAAGATTTCTAATAGCATTTTCTACCTCTGTTATCTGTTTTGGTAATTCCTGCTTATTAGACAACCCGACAATTGTCATGGCCAAGGAAACCCCAAACCCTATCGGTAACACAGACGCAATCATGAAAGAATAACAACGCTGTAAACGCCTTTTTCCCCGAACGTCCTTCTTATGTTTTTCCATCTCCTTGGGGTGTTTGCCGTCAGGTAAAGTGGGACAGGTT
>JABMRO010000048.1 GCA_013202635.1 Planctomycetota bacterium | reverse complement strand
GTCCTGGATGTTGCAGAGAATCCTCACGTCACCCCGGCGGTCGATATTTGTGCAAAAGGCGTGTGGGCTTTTGCTCTCGCGTTCGTAGAGGTCGCTTTTGGCGAGAACGCTCTCGATGGGCAGATCAATGCCGGCGAAAAACCGTCCGGCCAATTCTTTGATGTCTTTGCCCTTATAATAGGTATCCAGATCGAGGCTGAGGACCAGCGGCGTCTCCTGGAAGAAGGGGTCATGGTAATGCCACGGCCGAAGCTGGGCGACCGCGACTCCATACTTTTCGGCGAGGATGGCGTCCAGCCCGGCTTTCATCTCCTTGAACGGTTCGTTGGTCAGTTCATGGAGCCGGGCAAAGATTTTGTCGAGTTCCGCAACATCCTGTTCGGAGAGTGTCAGCGAGAAGGTATGGAAGTTTTCAAAACCGAGTTTCCGAGCGGCCCGATTGCGGAGCTTGACGAGGCGAAGGACATCGGCAGCGATGGCGGGGCCGACCTGTTTGCTGGCGAGCCATGCCTTCTTTCGCCTGCCGGAATCGGTGGCGGTTTTCAGTATCTCCTTGATCTTGCTGTCGGGGACTCTCTCACCGTCGATAGTGCCCCTGAAGGTATTGAATTTCTTTGCGATCTCGGTACTCAGTTCAACCGTCTGTTTCAGCAACGCCGGATCGATCTGATTCCGCAGATAACCCCTGTACAGGACGTTGACCTGGCGATTGAGCCGCGGGTCGGTTACACCGCCGGTGTCTTTTGCGCTCTTTAGATAAGCGAATTCGTCGGCGTTGCTGTAGACCGTGCGAAGCTCAAGCTGCAGCTTGCTCGCCCGGTCGAAGTCGGCGTCTGCGCCGGTGTTCTCGGCCTTCCACTCGGCAAGATTGCTCTGCCTCTCCATAGGTTTGATTTTTTCCACGTGTGCGGTAACGAATTGCTGCATTTCAGTGTCCTTTGCAAATTGTGTGCAACCTGTAAGAGCGACCGCCAGAGCGGCAATCATAAGGCCCGACAGTAATTTAGTCACAGTGTAATCTCCTTCTTTTCTAGTGTGCTATGGACGGGTGGATTATACACATATTCACTCACAAGTAAAGGGGATTCGTCCGGCCGAGTTCTGGGTGGCGTAAAAAAAGATACAGCTTTATTGATCGGACCTTCGGTGAAATTATCTACCTGTAAGCCAGTTAGAGGAAAAAATGCCAAAGTCGCTAAAGTCAACATCGCAATCGTTGTCCAGATCGCCAAGATATATCCAAATAAGTTCATACGCACCCATATCTACAATCGAAGTGTCATCGCAATTACCGTCTGCAAATCTGAAACGCAGGTCAAGGTCCAGCGGTGTCTGCTCGGAAGTATTACTATCTTCATCAAGGTCTGTGCTATCCGCAGGAACGGCACTGTCGTTACCTGCCTCAATGCACGGCGAATCGCCTGAAAGTCTTACATCTCCGGCGACAGCATTCCGGAACAATGGATCATCGTCGATGTTGCTGTTTGCAGCGCCGCCAAACGGAATCGAGGTATCGTCAGGGTTATCGTCCTGAATGCAGCTAAATGTCACGACAGAGCTATCACCATCTATCTGCTGGTCTATAACTGTTCCAAATCCCGCAGTATTGCCCCAGAAAATACAGTTGGTAACTGTCGGGTCATCCTCCTCGTCAGAATTATCTGTATACATTCCACCGGCGCTCATACCTGCTGAGTTGTTGCCGAACGAGCAATTGACTAAAGTCGGGGCGCTGTCATCATCATGACTTTCTCCACGGTTAAATATCCCGCCGCCGGAAGCGGTTGCAGAGTTGTTAACGAAAGCGCAGTTAACCAAAGCCGGGCTGCTTTCCTCATTGTTGCGTAGACCACCACCACTACCGGTGGTGGTATAGTTGTCATTGAAGATGCAATTGACGATAGCAGGACTACTGCCGTCATTTGCCATGCCGCCTCCGGATTCAGCAACATTATCACTGAATATGCACTTGGTCACTTTCATATTAATAGTGTCGGCAGTTGCCATTCCCCCGCCGTAACGCTCTGCCTCATTTTCAAAGAATGTACAATTAGTCACAGTTGGGCCACCCTCGTAGATATACATTCCTCCGCCTTCATAAGCTGAATTGTTTATAAATTCGCAGTTGCCGATTATCGGTGAACTACTCATGCTGAATAATCCACCGCCGTAGAAATTGGTGGAGTTTTCAGTGAAAATACAGTTGGATATCTTCGGGCTTCCAGAAGTGAGCATACCTCCGCCACCGGTGCTGTTGGTGTTATTTCCTGCGGTTATGGTAAAGCCGTCGATCACTGTGGTTGAACCGGCGCTGGGTGTATAAACTACATTCTGGCTGTTGTCTGAGATGGTTCCGCCCGTGCCGACGTCACCGCTGAGGGTCGTTACATTGTTTTCCCAGTCACGCTGGTCAAGGGCCATTTCTCCGCCTGCGAATCCACCGTAAAGTTTAACACCGTTGATGAGCTGAAAAGTCGCTGACCTGTTGCCGCTGCCCTGGTCGGGTTTGTAAGTGCCGTTAGCTACCCAGATTTCGTCGCCCGAGACCGCAACGCTTAATGCATCCTGCAGGTCTGTATAAGCATCGGTCCAGTTTGAGCCGTCATTTGCGCCAACTGCATTTTCATCAACAAAAATGATGTCCAAATCTAATTGCAGATAGGGATGATATCCACTGTCAGCATAATCTTTCGTGCGAAAATATATCATCGAGTTGCCGGAAGCGGCGGTATCCATGATTTGCCATCCGTAATTCGGATTGGTTCCGTTAATAAACGCCTGAGCACTGCTTGCCACATTCCATGTCATCCAGCCGTATGAGGCAGGTACGGTGTCAGAATCTATAACCGTAGCATTGAAGCTCGGCCGGCTGTTCCACGTCACGGTTACCTCGGACCAGGCGGAAGTAATGCGATAGAGATTAAGTTGTCTGCCGGTAGGGTTAGTGTCATTATAATGCCAATAGTACAAACCTAATGTTGCGGATTTGACGGAGGCTGTTGGCGGGACGGAACTGAGGTCAAATTTCAGCAGCGTATCCAGTTCGCCGGGATTGAGATTAATACACCGGACAATCGTGCTGCCTGCATCGCCGTTGTTATTGTCCGGATAGAAATCGTCGACAGTCGCGTCGTCTGTAGGAGTAATTGCAATTGCTCGGGCAGAAATAAAAGCCAAGATTATACATACTATTTTTAACCCTTTTTTCGTATCCATTTTTTCTCTTTCCTCAAAAATATGGTCCTGGAAACTTTGTGTTTGGCACTTGCGCTAACTCTAATGATAACCAGGCGGAGTGCTAAGAAACCATACTTCAGCTATCCTCGTCCTGGACACTGGCACAGCCACAACCATACAGGGTACTATTGTAGCAATTCCTTCCCTGATTGTCAAGAAAAAAGCCGCCAAATCGGCCTTGGCTTGGCTCCTGTGGGGTGCGACAAAATGTCCCGGCCTTGTTATGCCGTCGTTTTTTGGCTATTCCAGCAGCTATCCCAGATACCGTATCAGCCACCGCACATGTTGATCGCCGAAAAACGGGGACAGTTACCTATTTGGTGCACAGCGGCCGTACATCTTCGGCATAAAGGGCTGCGCATAGCACCCCTTATACGGCTTTGCCGGTTGAGATTTCATTGGGTCGGGGCCTTATCCGTCGAGTACCCAGCCGTCGCGGTACTTACGGCTGAGAAGAGCATCGCCCTTGGCGCTATTGGTCACGCGGCCGGCCTTGCCGTCGTACTCGATCTTTTCGCCGACGCGGTATGCCACGAGGCCCAGCAGCATCTGCTCGATCAGATTGCCGCTGTATTCGAAATCGCAGGTGGTCTTCAGATTGCCCTTGGCGGCGTTGGACCATTCCTTCTGGAAGTGCCCCAGGTCCGGGATCATCTCGTCCTTGTCCCGGCGATTGTAATAACTCATATCGGCATCGTTACCGAACGGCAAGAGCATCCGCGAACCGAAATCGGCAATCACATAACCCTTCGTGCCCTTATACATAACCCCATGACCGATCCTGTTCAAATCGACATGAGGCTTCGGCGATCCGGGCATCGCGCCGCCCTGACACCACGTAAGACCGATAGGCCCACGCCAGTCATTAGCAGGCAGTTGGACAGTAGATTGCATTTTCACGGGCGTAACTTCCGGGTTGAAAGGATCGCCGGTCGCTTCGCAGGAAGTAGGAAGCCCGCCGTCGATAGCGCACCAGGCGAGGTCCATAGTGTGGCTGCCCATATCACCGATCTGGCCGCTGCCGAAATCCCAGTACATATTCCACTTCAGGCAATTGCTGCCCGGCCCGCCCGCAAAGTACTCAGGATTATAAGGATGATACGGTGAAGGACCGATCCACAGATCGTAATGCAGGTGCTTGGGAATCTCACCCTTGGCGGGAAGATAACCGGGCTTGGGAATCTGGCGGTTGCCCCACGCATAAACATGCTTCAAATCTCCGATCGCGCCGTCCAGGATCAATTCACGAACACGATTGAAATTAGGATTCGAATGACGCTGCGTCCCGACCTGGGTTGCGAGTTTGTTCTTTTTCTTCAGAAAGTTTGCTCGAACAACGCGTACCTCGTTAACGCAGTTGCCAAGGGGCTTCTCCATGTAAATGTGAAGATCGCGATTCAAAGCCCAGTTCGCAATAAACGCATGAGT
>JABMRO010000685.1 GCA_013202635.1 Planctomycetota bacterium | reverse complement strand
GCTCAGCCTTCTCCTGCGGTTTTACAAGCCTGTCCATATCAGCATCAGAAAGAACGCTATCAGGACCTGCCGGCACCCGCGGCTTGTCGGATTCGGCCGCCTGTTCTTCAGCAGCCCACTGAACTCTTCGCAAACTCAAACCAATCTTACGGGCATCAGTATCAACTTTCAGAATCTTCACTTCAACTTCGTCATCGACCTTAACAATATCCTGAGGCTTATCAATCTTATGGTCGGCAAGCTCAGAAATGTGTAACAGCCCCTCCAAATCAGGTTCAAGCTCGACAAACGCACCAAAATTAGTAAGTTTTGCCACCTTACCTTTAATGATATGTCCCGGAATATATTTCTCAGGGATAGCACGTATCCAGTGGTCTTCAGTAATCTGTTTTATTCCAAGCGATACTCTGCGTTTTTCCACATTGACTTCCAGAACAACGCATTTTACTTCCTGGCCCTTCTGCAGTGCCTCACCGGGATGGCTATGTTTCCTCGTCCAGCTTAAATCTGAAATGTGTACCATCCCATCGACCCCCGGCTCTATCTCAACAAAGGCACCGAAATTAGTAAGACTTCGCACCTTAGTAGTTACAACCGTTCCCGCAGGGTATTTCTGCGAAGCTATCGCCCATGGATTCGTTTGGGTCTGCTTTATACCCAGCGAGATTTCCTGTTTTTCCTTGTTAACATTCAGCACAATGACCTCTATTTCGTCCCCGTGGTTAACTATCTCTCCCGGATGTGCAAGGCGCCTTGTCCAGCTCATCTCGCTAATATGGACCAGCCCTTCAATCCCATCTTCAAGGCGAACAAACACGCCGTAGTTCATCACGTTTACAACCTTGCCCTTTACCCTTGCGCCGATCGGATAACGCTGCTCAACATCATCCCAGGGGCTGGAGGTTTTCTGCTTCAAACCCAATGAAATCTTCTCATGCTCCTTATCAACACCAACAACAATACACTCTATTTCCTGGTCAAGCTTAACAATTTCCGACGGATGTGATATTCTGCCCCAGCTCAAATCAGAAATATGCAGCAGGCCGTCCAAACCGCCCAAATCCACAAATACACCGAAGTCCGCTATATTTTTCACAACTCCTTTTCGCAATTGGCCAACCTCAATTTCCGAAAGAATTTTTTCTTTACTGCTGTGGCGTTCTTCTTCTATAAGCTTGCGCCTCGATATGACGATGTTTCGGCCTTCGACGTCGATTTTGAGAATCTTGCAATCCACTTCTTTGCCAATGAACCTGCTGATGTCACCCGGCTTTCTTATATCAACCTGCGAGGCGGGCAAAAACACCGGTACGCCAATATCAACAAGCAATCCACCCTTGATTCGACGTATAACCTTGCCTTTAACAACGTCCCCTTCTTTCTTCGAGCCGAGAATTGTCTCCCAGCCCCTGATGATATCGGCTTTGCGCTTGCTCAACAACACAAGCCCGCTTTCAGAATCGGTATCTTCAAGAAGTACGTCAATCTCAGTGCCCATTGCTATCTGGTCAGGGCCTTCAAATTCACCTGCATCCACAATTCCTTCGCTTTTCAGCCCCACCTCAACAATAACATCATTGCCTATTTGTGATACGATTGTTCCTCTAAGAATAGCACCCGGCAGACGCGAATCGACCTTCGTCTGTAAAGCTTCTTCCAAAAATTCATTTTCCTGCTCACTGAACATCTCGCTGACCTGCTGGTCGAGCTTCTCTTCCGACAAACCTAATTTATTAACTATGTTTCTATCTACCATAAATCCAACTTCTCCTGTGGAGTCTTCATTTTCGACCTGTCTGCGCCCCACATTTACGCCGACAAGCCCTTGTGCAACACTGCACAATTTAAACTTTCCGGTTAATAACTGACAAAAACACATTTGCCCACGCAGCAAATGCAAATTATTTCCTTGCCTAATTTGTCATACAGCTTCATCACCGAGTTCACAGATAAAGCTGATTCCTGCATTCGCAGAAATGACACCATCAGCGCTGCAACAAGCAGGATCGTATCTTATCGACTCTATCAAGAGGCGAATTCTACCCGCTGCCGGCATCAAAATCTCGTAAATTTTTTACAAATTCTGCTATTATCCAATCCGGCGTCGAAGCTCCCGCCGTAACACCGGCTATATTCTTACCAAAAAGTACATTTTTATCAAGTTCATTCCAGTTTTGCAAATGAAACGTTTGTTTATTATATTTTTTGCAAAGCTCCGCCAGTTGGCGCGTATTGGCACTTTTCAGGCCGCCAAGCACGAACATTATATCCACCCGCATGCACAATTGCACGGCCGATTCCTGCCTTTTTATTGCCTCCTTGCATAAAGTATTCATCACTTTTAACTCATCAAAGCCGGACCGTCCTATTGCGCCAAGCACCCTGCCGAAATGCTCCGGACTCTGCGTAGTCTGACAAACAATCCCCAGTTTGGCGTTATGGGGCAGCTTATGCAAGTCACTCTCATCAGCAATAACAACTACATTCGTGGCATAGCCCATAACAGCCTGGACCTCGGGGTGGTTCTCGTCGCCTATAACTACGACTTCATAGCCGTCACTCGCAAGCTCCTCAGCTATGTGCTGGACCCTCTTAACCAATACACACGTAGCATCAACAATATCGAGCCCTTTTTCTCTTAGCCTGGTTATTTGTTCCGGAGCAGCACCATGAGAACGGATAAGAACCGTCCCTGAGTGAATCTGCTCAACGTCATCTACTGTTTTCAGCCCGATTTTGGCCAAACGCTCCACTTCATCACTGTTATGAATAATCGGGCCAAAACTATAAACAGAGTTTCCATCTTTCTGGTGCGTTAGTGTTTTTTCCGCAACACTAATGG
>JABMRO010000684.1 GCA_013202635.1 Planctomycetota bacterium | reverse complement strand
GTGAAGGTGAGGATAAGCCCTGACCCAAAGAAGCCGGACAGAGAAATAGCCTCAGGCCAGAATGGCACTGACAAGAGCTAAGCCCTCAAAGCAGCCTTGAACAGCTTTTGCTGTCGCTCATCAACGCCGGAACCTGCCAACCGGCAGGCAAATTAATGTATTTTTTCTTTCTTATTCGTCCTGTTTCATTGTATAATAAAACATATATCGGTTGGGAACGTATTATTTAAGACAAGTTAATCCAGGCAAGTGGGAAATACATTGACCGAACATAAAGACAAAAAAATGAAAGGTAAATCGACCCCTCAGAATCAAAGCAGAACCGGATTTATCACTCGCCGCAAACTGCTGTGGGTTTTCATATCTGCTGTAGTGGCTGTGGGTGCATTGGTACTCTTGACCTCGATGAAAAAAGCTGACCCGGGCAATTCGAGCAAAACTTCGGGCACTTTCACCGTGCGTCAAGAAGACTTGACCATCACGGTTACTGAAAGCGGAAGTGTCAAGGCCCAGGAATCTACGGATGTTATGTGCGAGGTGGAAGGACGCGGCGTCGAGATTTCCAGCATCGTTCCCGAAGGCACCGTGGTCACGCCTGAGGATGTTGCGAATGGCAAAATCCTCTGTCAATTGAACGCTTCCGACCTGCAAGACAGACACAATGAAGAGCAGATCGATTTTTCTTCCGCCAAAGCGGCTTATACCCAGGCACAGGAGGCTTACCTAATCCAGATAAAACAGAACGAATCCGATACAGCCGCTGCGAAACTGGCGGTTGAATTCGGTCTGATGGACCTGCAGAACCATCTGGGTGAAACTACTGCGAAGAAGCTCATCGACGAGGTGACCCTGGACCCCAACGCAGCGATCGACATGACAGCACTGCGGGATAACAACCTGGGCGGCTCGGCTTCGCAGCAGTTGAAGACATTGGAAGACGCTATCCTTCTTGCCCGGGGCAACCTGGAAAGAGCCATTGACGTAAATGAAGGAACCCAAAAACTTTACGATGCGAATTACGCATCTGAGCTTGAATTAACAGGTGCAAGGCTGGACGTACAAAGGTATCAGATTCAAATGGAATCATCTGTCGAAGAACTGAAATTGTATAAGCTCTATAATTTTCCAAAACAGACAAAGCAGTTTCTCAGCGACTACTACGAAGCCAAACGTGAATTGGAACGAACCTTCGCCCGAACACGCTCTCAAATTGGCCCAGGCCCAGGCAAGACTTGAAAGTACCGAAGCCTCCTATAAGCTCCAAAAGGATAAACTTATGAAGTTGGAACGCCAGATTGCCGCGTGCACAATACGCGCGCCGAGCCCGGGTATCGTGATCTACGGCAGCAGTGCGGATTGGTGGCAAAGGCGAGGGGACCCAATTGAGGTCGGAGATGGTGTCCATAAAGGCCAGAAGATTTTCACCATTCCCGACTCCGACGTTATGGGTGTGGAGCTGAGGGTTCACGAGTCATCGGTGAACATGGTTAAGCCGGGACAAAATGCGACTATTACCGTAGAAGCCTATCCCGACATAGCGCTTCAGGGTAAGGTGCTCAAGGTTGCCCCTTTGCCTGATCCGCCCCACGGCTGGTTCGATCCAAGCGTTAAGGTTTATACTACACAGATCGCAATAGACGGCGCACATGATTTCCTGAAACCGGGAATGTCTGCAAAAGTCGAGGTTCTCATTGAACAGTTGAAGAACGTTTTAATTGTACCCATTCAGGTTGTAGCCAATCGTGAGGGCAAAAAAGCCTGCTACGTTGCAACCCCGCAGGGTCCAAAACAGCGCCAGGTACAAACCGGTTCCTTCAATGACACCTACGTCCATATTATCAGCGGCCTGGAAGCCGGAGAGCAAGTGCTGTTAATCCCCCCAAGACTAACTGAATCGGAATAAATACCGAATCGTTATTATGCCTTATTTGGCCTTAGCTGTTTCTTTTGGCTTTTTCGCTTCTTTGCTTTTACCAAGACGTTCCGTCCAGCTTTTAAGCCATTGCTGCCACTTTGGCCTGGCCACGGAGAGCTTCACTCCACTCAGTGCTTTTAAGACTACATTGGGATCGGCACCGGACGGCTTCCTCAGATAATTGTTAATTGAACCCAGAATAATACTGTCAGGACTCAAATCTTTCTTTACTAAATATTTACCCACTAATTCGGCTGCAAGTTCTACTTTTGAGCATCTCAAATATGCATCCAATAATTTCGACAGGATTGCATCCTTTCCCCTGGCAGTCGGGGCAGCTTTGTACAGCCTGTCTAAATACTCAGCCGCCCGTTCGAACTGATCTGTTTTATAATAAAGCTCAGCCAGCTTTTTTCTAACAGTTTCGAGCATTTTTGTTTCGCCAGCCGCCTTTGCCTCAGCTTTCTTAAGAAAAGCAATTTTCTGTTGTTCAGATAACTTGGTTTGGCTTGCTTGCGAAGTTAATTTATCCATCCACTCTTTGAGGGTGGCCGAATCTGAACCGTCGAATATCTTAAGCATCGCCTGCCAGGCCGGCCCACTTTCGGAGTTGGAGCCGATCTTTTCCTCCAGCCATACCAAATCTTCTTTGCCGCCGACGTCCCCGGCAACGTCTATCAGTTTTTTTCTTAGTATTTCGCTGGGGTCATTGACATACTTTCTCAATCTTTTCAGCGCGCCTGCTTTGTCGATATAGATAAGACCATCCACTGCCGTTTCACGGACAAAATCTGTATCGTCACTAAGAGCTTCAATAAATAAAGGTTCAAAAAGTTTAGCGGCTATAGCCTTGGCGGCGCTGCCCTGTGTGCATAAGCCGGCCATTGCGCTTAGCAGCTCTCCACGTAACGCTCCATCGGGCTTTTCCTTTTGTTGGTTATATCTTTTGACAAGCAAACCAAGATATCCCTCAAGCTCTTCCTGCTTTAATCCGTTCGGTTCAAGCAGCTTTCGTAAAACTTCCGCGCCCTTTCGCGATTTTCCACTATCCTCTTCAGAATCAAGGTATTTCGCCGCCAATTCCATTGCCTGTTTTCTTATTTCCGGTGAAATCTTGACAGGCGTAACCGAAAGAGCTCTGGAACACGCTTCTCCGAGCGCATCCAATAATTCTATTTTGACCTGGTCATCAGGCTCGGATTCAAGCTGAGCCAATAACGGTTGGACGGAATTCATTCTTCTCAAAACTATCAAACCGGCAGTCTTGAGCCGAACGTCTTTGTCCGGGTCTGAAATCAAACTTAACAAAATCGGTTCCAGCGCCGCCGGCAATTTCGGCCTCCCGGAAGCGAATTGCCATTTGTAAACCTTATCCAGTGCCCACAATTTGATTCTGGCTTCCGAACTGCCCAAACGCTTTTCCAGAAACTTACCTTTGGCTGTGTCATCACTAATATTATCGTATAATTGGTCAAGTGCTGACAGATACTTATCCTGCCACGACTTCAATTCTAACCTCAAATCGCGCATCTGAGTTTCCTGCCGAATAAGCCAGTCTCGCAGGAATTCATCTCTACCTTTACCCTGCAGCTCTCTGATATTTTGCTCACGTATCCAGTAGTTTTCGCCGACCGGTATGCCCAGAGAACGCAGGGCCTTTTCCGCTT
This sequence comes from Planctomycetota bacterium, assembly GCA_013202635.1. Taxonomy (GTDB): domain Bacteria; phylum Planctomycetota; class Phycisphaerae; order Sedimentisphaerales; family Anaerobacaceae; genus NIOZ-UU13. The sequence continues at coordinate 6,207 of JABMRO010000684.1, read as the reverse complement.
CGTCTGATACGGTTTTTTTGGGGTCGTCAACCAACCTTATAAGACTGATAGTTGCCCCCATATCCGGTCGAAGTTTCAGGGCATTGATGGCATTTATTCTCATATTGTCCGGCTTTGAGCCATCCGTTGTTATATCTTCGAGAGATTGACCAATTTTGTCATACTCAAAAATAAGCATTGCCTCCGCAGCTAACTGTGCCTCAGCAGCAACTTCCGTGGCAAAGACGCCAAGCAACGGCTGGATAAAATCGTCCTTATTCTTTATTTCTTTCTTTGACAACCTGGCCTTAATAAACGCCTTGCAGACAGCAATACGCGCGGCACTGTTTTTTGCATCCTTCAGCGCATCAAGCAGAATCTTCCTGGCTACGGGATTTTCACTATCCAACATAAAAGTTGCCGCTTTTAGGCGTATCTCTTCGCTCGGGCCTTCAAGAAGGGCGTTCTTGTTGATGTCCCATTGCTCGTCAGGCTTGGCCTTCGCAGACGCTCCGTTTGCTGCATTAGCCGCAAAGACCAGTTTGTTCATGCTAATTCCGGCCTGCTGGCATCCTATCGCCAATACCAATATTATCAGATATAACCTCTTCGTGCTCATTCGGATGACCTTGAGGAATCCACTACCCATCAACTTAACTATCATATAATAACCTGCAAGCAACATCCAAGTCAATTAATATTTGAAAATTCAATAATCATTTACGGTCTCGGATGAAATTTTCGGTGAATTGTTCTTAATCTTTCCTGGTCAACGTGTGTATAAATCTGTGTAGTAGCTATGTCCACATGTCCGAGCATCTCCTGTATGCTTCGCAAATCGGCTCCACCAGCTAACATGTGCGTTGCGAAGCAATGTCTTAAAGTATGTACTGTTAAATTTCTGGGCATACCTGCGCGAGCCGCGTATTTTTTAACCAGCCTCCAAATCTCAATACGACTCATCGGCCTGCCTGTTCGGGAAAGCAGCAGAAAATCACCGCTGAAAGGCTTGACCAGACTCGGACGAAGGTTAGTCAGATATTCATTTATTGCAGCAATGGCTACTTTGCCGATTGGGACCACGCGTTCTCTGTTGCCTTTGCCAAGACAGCGCAGGTAGCCGATATTAAGGTTAAAGTCTGAGGTTTTCAGCCCTGCTATCTCGCTGGCGCGTACACCGGTGGCATAGAGAAGCTCAAGCATGGCCTTATCACGAAAGTAAAAAGGCTCTTCCGGGCATGGAGTATTCATCAGCTCAATAACCTGCTGTTTGCTGCAAATAATCGGCAGCTTCTGCCAGACCTTTGGGCTTTCAAGGATTGACGTCAGGTCATCTTCGATAAGGCCCATAAGCTTGCCGAACCGCAGGAACATCCGTATAGCAACCAGTGAACGCTTAATCGAGCTTTCACTTTTCTGCTCCTGGCTGAGTATTCGCAGGTACTTTTGAATAATGACCGGCTCTATCCGCCGCAGCTCGCTGACATTATTGGACTTGCAGTATTTCAGAAAGCTCCTCAAGTCACGGCCGTAACCTAAGACCGTATTCTCGGACAGGCCAGCTTCAACAGTTAGATAATTGAGAAAGTTTCTGACATCCTGGTGCAAAGGGAAGGTCTTGATATCCGCCAATGGCAGGTCTTGTTCGCAAGCCGGCATTACCGGCTCGAATTTCGAATCTCGAATCTTGAATTTCCTTACAGATTGTCTATGCATTAAGGGCCTATCTCTCTGTTCACTGCTCGTACCTCATGGCACAGGCCTTGAACGTTGGTTGACCATTTGATAATCGCGATTTTCTGCGAATCAGGGACGGTTCGCAAACCGCCCTTACGCTTTACGAATCATCCGCCATAATATCATCGGCATTAAAACAAGACGACCTTTAGAGGCAAAGCCAAAAGCATAAAGCCCGGAAAATCGAAGGCTCCGAACCATGTCCGAAAAAAACCAGTTCAAATGCTCATTGACTTGAATTCGTGTTGTATATATGTTAGAATACATACTATATAAGGATTTTTCAGGAGGGCTTTTTAAATGAAAAAGCCGGCTACTATCTTATCCATTATTCTGGCAGCGATAACCCTGACGTCCGCTAATGCCATAGTACCAAACCAATCAGGCTTGAAAGTAAGCTCAATTAGTCCGGGGTTGACATCGGCCACAATACCCCCGGAAGATATACACGCAATGACCCAGCCACCCGGCAACGGACTTGCCGATGCATCCAACGGATATTTCGACGACTGCGGCGTGCTTGTACAGGCCGTTGAATACGTACTTTTTAAAGCTGATACAGACGGTTTGTATTTATTGAACAACCTCGGCAAATTCCAGGTCGGTGACTATGTCCGTGTTCGCGGCATACTTAATACTTCCTGCGCTTCAATCTACATGCAGGGCAACGGGTGTATTGAATACAATACCATCTCGGCCTGCCTCCGGGGCGACCTTAACGGCGATTACAACGTTGATATTGATGATTTTGCCATATTACTCTCCCACTGGCTCGAAACCGGCTGCGCCGAGCCGGATTTCTGTGGCGGCGCCGACCTGAACAGAGACGGCGTTGTGGACACAAACGACTTTAATCTGTTCGCGGACAGTTGGCTCAATTCCTCCGACGACGAGCCCAATAAGCCGGGATTAAGCAAATACTACGTCCCATTCGACAACCCAATCGAGCCGAATGCGCCCGGCTATACCCTCCCGCTCGACTTGGAGGCCATTGGAAACCACACCGCTCTGGATTCCATGTTTGGCTTAAATAATGCCGCCCCGCTGCTCGAACAAAATGGTTTCGCCATCATCGAACATGACTTCGGATGGTTCGACCCTAACCGCGATGACATCGTAAAACCATACGAGTATCTGCGCGACAGGGAAGTACCTTTGTTCGTTACAGCCGACACGCTGCTGCACCTTTATCATATCCAGTTTGATGAAACGTTAAAGGATATTGAAGAGCGCGAGTTTTGCGCGGATATCAACGACCTGACAACGGCCCTGCTGGATGATGCGCTGAATCTGCACGAACAATATACAGGCGATCTCAAAGAAGCGGCAAAACGCAACGTGGCTTACCTGGCCGTTGCAAAAAAGCTTATCGACCCGAATGCCCGGGAACCACAATTCGTAGCCGACCTTGTCGCCGGTGAATTAGCTAAAATCGACGCCCACGCAGGTTTCACCGAAAGCGACATCTTTATATATAAGGAAGACTACTCACAGTACGTACCGAGGGGCCATTACACACGAAGCGAGCTGCTCAAATGCTATTTTAAAACGCTAATGTGGTATGGGCGGATGGCGTTCCTGCTCAAAGGTGCTGAGAATTGGGGACCGATGGGCGATGCTCTTATCAGTATTGAGGATGCCAAGATTCAGACCATTCAGGCCGTACTGCTGGCAAAGTCAATTGAGAATGTCAGTGTTGGCCAGCACACCGGCCGGGAAATCTGGGAAAGATTATACGCAGTAACAGCTTTTTACGTAGGTTTGGCGGACGACCTTACACCTTATGAGTATCTTGGCACTTTGGACAAGATATTTGGAAGTAACTTCGAACCAACCATCCTGGAAAACGAAGACAATTTCTTTCTTCTGAAAACTGAGCTGTCCCTGCTGCGTTCGCCAAAGATATACGGCGGCACCGGCGATATATGGGTAGTTCCGCCCGTTACACCCCAGTCGCTCGATGAGGTGCTCGACAAAACTAAAGGCATGCGTTTTATGGGCCAGCGATTCATCCCGGACTCATATATGTTCCAGCACCTCGTCTCTCCCTCGGTGCCCTATTATACCGGCGACGCGGACCCCAAACCCTTCACATACGGCGCCCCGGGCGACCGCTGCTATCCGCGCGGGCTGGACGTTATGGCCATTTTAGGCTCGGACCATGCAAAGGATATTCTCATCGAAGAAGGTGACACAGACTACATCGATTACCAGCTTCGCTTCAACGAGTTAAAGGACCAGTTCGATGCCTTCGGCCTGGCCGATTGGAACAGGAACCTCTATTGGGGCTGGCTGTATTCACTTCGGGCGCTGATAGAGGGCTTCGGCAAAGGATACCCCAACTTTATGCGGACACAGGCTTGGCAGGAAAAAGAGCTTAACGCAGCCCTTGCCTCCTGGACCGAACTGCGGCACGATACTATCCTCTATGCCAAACAGAGCTACACACCCCCGAGATCCAGCATTCCTGTAGTAACCGGCTACGTCGAACCCGTGCCTGAATTCTATGGCAGACTGCTGGCACTGACTCAAATGACAAGACTGGGCCTCAGCGACCTCGACGCACTCTCGACTCAGGCAAGCGAAAGGCTGATAAACCTCGAAACCATACTCAATAAAATAATCGAAATCGCCAACAAAGAACTGACGAACCAAACTCTCTTTGAAGACGACTATAAATATATCAGGGATTTTGCACAAACACTCGAAGGCGCTGTCGTCGGAGTCGAGGAAAAAGGCCTCAAGACAACGCTCATAGCCGATGTCCACACCTACTCCTTCGAATCTCTGGTCGTCGAGGAGGCCGTTGGGAAAGTTGACCTGATTATCGTGGCCTGCCCGGGACCCGATGGCTCGATTTTCCTGGCCGCAGGCCCCGTGCTCAGCTATTACGAGTTCAAGCACCCCATGAGCGACAGACTCACCGATGAGGCCTGGCAAAAACTGCTCGACTCACCCGACAAACCCGATAGACCCAAATGGTTTCAACCGCTCATGAACTAATTAATACAACAAAACATCAAGGAAACAATATGGACAAGACCAAACTTAATCGACGCGAATTTCTGCAATATACAGCCTGTGGTACTCTGGCGCTGGCAGGTTTCCCTCACCTGGCCGGCGGGACCACTTCATCGAAATTACCCCCGGTCCGGGCTATCACCCACGGGCCGAAGTTCCACTGGTTCAGCTACTACGATAAGCTACAGTTCGACCCGTCCGGCCGGTACGCCCTCGCAATGGAAGTTGACTTCGAGCACCGCAGCCCAAAACCCGACGACGTTATCAAAATCGGGATGGTTGATTTGAAAAACAACGACCGCTGGATAGAGCTGGGCGAAAGCCGTTCATGGTGCTGGCAGCAGGGCTGTATGCTCCAGTGGCTGCCCGGCTCGAAAAACAAAATCATCTGGAACGACCGGCAAGCTGATAGGTTCGTCTGTCATATACTCAACGTCTTCACCGGTAAAAAAAGAACACTGCCATATCCGATTTACACTATCAGCCCCAATGGCAGAACGGCTGTCACGCCGGATTTCCGCCGCATTCAGGATGTGCGCCCCGGCTACGGCTACCCAGACCTGCCCGACCTACATAAAGATGAGCCGGCGCCGAAAGACTCAGGCATTTTCCGCATCAACCTTGAAACCGGCAGGCGGGATTTAATAATCTCCATCGCGGATATCGCTCAGTTCGGAAAAATCCCCGGCGACCCAAAAGAACCCAAGCACTACTTCAACCATCTATTGTTCAATACCGATGGCTCTCGATTTATCTTTCTGCATCGCTGGCGGGCAAAGGGCCTGCGGAGCTTCGGGACACGAATGCTCACCGCCAAATCCGACGGCTCCGACATCCATATCGTGGACAGCTACGGACGAACCTCGCACTTTATCTGGCGAGACCCGCGCCATATCCTCGCCTGGGCATGGCATCCCTCACACAAAAACGCCTTTTATCTCTACGAGGACGGCACAGACAAAGTCGAAGTGGTCGGCAAAGACATTATGACCAAAAACGGCCACTGCACATACCTGCCCGGCAACAAATGGATTCTAAACGACGCCTACCCCGACAAACAGCGAAAACAAAACGTCTATCTCTATAATGTAGCGACCGGCCAAAGAATCCCCATCGGAAGTTTCTACCTGCCCCCCAAATACACAGGCGAATGGCGCTGCGATACCCACCCGCGCTTCAGCCCGGATGGCCAAAGCGTCGTCATAGACTCACCCCACGAAGGCACAGGCCGCCAGATGCACCTTATCGACATCAGCAAAATCGTTTGACTTTTGTATGTAGATTTGGTAGATTAGAAGAACGAGAGATATCAATAAGGCTGGCGAAAAATAGGAATTGGCGATTTTCTCAGAATAGGTAGTATAAGATGAGATATACACATTTAACAGCGTTATCAATATCAGTGTTTGCGGTTGCCTTATGTCTTTGTATAGCACAGTCATCTTTTGCAGGCTCTATCGTCGGCTGGGG
>JABMRO010000683.1 GCA_013202635.1 Planctomycetota bacterium | reverse complement strand
CTGCTGCAATTGCTGGAAAGACGTTTGGATAATGTGGTCTATAAGTTAAATTTTGCACCGTCGCGCAAGGCAGCAAGGCAGTTGATAGCTCACGGTCATATTTATATAAACGGACGCAAGGTGAATGTCAGTGATTATACTACGAAAATCGGCGACAAGATAATCATCAAAGGTTCTGAAAAAAGCGTAAAAAAAGTGAAGGAACAGTTGGAAAGCAACCCGAATTTTACCACACAAAGCTGGCTGCAATTAGCTCGGGAAAAGCCCGAAGCTACTGTTGTTGCATTGCCCGCTCGGGATGATGTCCAGATTCCCGTTGAAGAGCAGTTGGTTGTCGAATTCTGCTCGAGATAGCTGTGAAGCAGTTCGAAAGTTTATTAATGTCGAGTTTTGAGCTAAATCAAAACTAATAATTCGAAACTCAAAACTTACATAGGAGACCTATATGCGAGTTACATGGCGTGGTTTGGAATTGCCGACTCGTGTTGAACGAGACACGATCGTATCGAGCGATAAGTATGGCCGATTCTTTATTGAGCCTTTCGAAAGAGGGTTCGGCACCACTATCGGGAACAGCCTCAGGCGCATATTGCTTTCCTCTTTGGAAGGCAGTGCCGTAACATCCATTAAAATAGATGGTGTCAGCCATGAGTTCAGTACGATAAGCGGAGTGAAAGAGGATGCTACCGATATTGTTTTGAATGTCAAAAGTCTTGTCGTTCGCCTCCATGGTGATGGGCCGAAGACGATGACTGTTTCGGCAAATAAAGCCGGCTTTGTAACGGCTGCTGATATAGTTGCCGATCCGGCTATTGAAGTGATAAATAAAGATATGGTGTTGGCTACTTTAACGGAAAAAGTAAAATTTGAAATGGAAATGGTAGTTGAGAACGGTCGTGGTTATGTGCCGGCCACTGAACGCATCACCGCCGCTGACAGGTTCGACCAGGAAGTCGGACTAATAATGCTCGACGCCGTATATTCACCGGTTACAAGAGTACGCTACGTAACCGAGAACACACGCGTAGGCCAGCGAACCAATTATGACAAGCTGATTCTGGAGATTTGGACTAACGGAACGATTACCCCTGAAATGGCTCTGGTGGAGGCCGCTAAAATTTTACGAAAGCATGTCAATCCGTTCGTACAGTACTTCGAGCTTGGAGAACAGACTGTTGCTGCCTCTGAGATTATTGAGGCGGAGACTCAGGAACAAGTGGTTGACGAGGAGTTAACCCAAAAACTTGCGATGCCGATTCAGGAGTTGGAGCTGTCAGTAAGAGCAGGCAACTGCCTTGAATCTGCTAAAACCGAAACAGTTGGCGAGCTGGCGAAAATGACAGAGGCTGATTTGTTGAAGATTCGCAGCTTCGGAAAGACTTCTCTGCGGGAAATCAGGAGAAAACTCGCCGACATAGGATTGTCTTTGGGAATGACCGAAATTGACAGTTAATTTTGATGATTTAGTTTGATAATGTTTCAAGGCAGTGGTGCCGGATTAAGAGGAATTTGAATATATGCGTCATAAAGTAGCAGGACGTCGGTTGGGTCGAACAAAAGAGCATCGTCTGGCTATGCGAAGGAATATGGTCGCTTCGCTCATCCAGCACGAGACGATTTCGACTACGATAGAAAAGGCTAAAGAGGTAAAACCCTTTGCCGAGAAATTGATTACGTTAGCCAAGAAAGGCACATTGGCGGCCAGGCGACGGGCTATTTCTCTGCTTGGAAATCGCGATATAGTAGCTGATGAAGATGGCCAGGCTGTCAAAACCGGCACGATTGTTGGTAAATTATTCAGCGAACTTGGCCCAAGATATCTTGACAGAGCCGGCGGCTATACGAGAATTATTCGGTTGTCTATGAGAAGACTGGGTGATAACGGCCAGCTTGTATTACTGCAACTTGTAGGTGCTGACGAGGGCTCAACAAAACATAGCAAGCCCAAAAAACGCTCTCGTAAAAAGCCGGAACATACCGCCGAAGTCACGGAAACTACCGAGGTCCGAGAGGCTACAGAAACCAGCGACCAACCGGGTAAGACTGACGAGTCTTAACAAGCGGCAGGTGGCATATAGAAGATAGCGGCAAGCTTAAAAGCAATAAACGCGGCACATAACGCAGTACGATATACAAAATACGAGATATGATAGAATGGGCGCCGAGGATTGTCTTTTTTGTAAGATGGTAGCTGGCCAAATTCCGGTTACAAAGATTTACGAAGACGAAGTTGTCCTTGCTTTTTTGGATATTGGCCCCATAAGCGATGGCCATGCTTTGGTGATACCAAAACAGCACTTTGAAAAGTTACACGATTGTCCATCCGAGCTTTTAGGCCGGGTTGGTTTGAGGCTGGGCAAAATCGCTGGAGCTGTAACTGCCGCGATGAATTCCGACGGCTATAATGTATTATGCAATAACGGCAGAGCGGCCGGCCAGCTTGTCAAACATTTACACTTTCATATAATTGCTCGCAAGCCCGGCGATGGCCTGTTTGGACGGTGGCCTGCTTACAAGTATGAGCAGGGGAAAATCGAAGCAATTGCAGAGAAGATACGAAAATATTTTTAATTTGTTTTTGTTCTTCTTGAACAATATTATTTTTGCGGTATATATATGTTAATGATCGCGGGGTAGAGCAGTCTGGTAGCTCGT
>JABMRO010000682.1 GCA_013202635.1 Planctomycetota bacterium | reverse complement strand
TCCACGTCGGCGCCTATAACCGCTATATGTTCGGCGGCAAGGCCAAAGTCCCCATGGTCCTGCGAACCGAAGGCGGTGTCGGCAGGTGTATCGCCGCCCACCATTCGGAATCGCTCGAGGCCTGGCTCATGCATACCCCCGGGCTTTATGTCGTAATGCCCTCAACTCCTTACGATGCGAAGGGTCTGCTTAAAGCCGCCATCCGAAGTGACAATCCCGTTGTCTTTATCGAGCATAAAGCAACTTACGGCCAGCTCGGCGCCCTCCCGAAGGAAGATTACATAATTCCGCTCGGCGCAGCCGATATCAAAAAGCCCGGCAGCGACGCAACCATCGTCAGCTACAGCAGAATGGCGATGTGGTCACTGGAAGCTGCAAAAATCCTGGCCGCCGAACACGGCATCGACGCCGAGGTAATAGATTTACGAACGCTGAAGCCAATGGATATAGATACTGTCGCTGAATCGGTTCGCAGAACAGGACGACTCATCACCGTCAGCGAAGGTTTCTGCACCTGCGGCGCAGGCAGAGAAATAGCCGGCCGGTTTATGGAATACGAGTTCAGCGATGGCTCGCACGGTTTTGATTATCTTGATGCGGCGCCCGTTAATCTGGCTGCTGCCGACGTACCGCCGCCGATGAGCGAACCGCTTGAGATGGCAAGTATCCCCAGTGTCGAGAGAATCGCCGATGCTGTAAAAAAACTCGTTAGCGGCGAATAGTATTTAGCCCCGGTTTTACCGCGGACTACGCAATACGATATACGATATACGCAATACAATATGAATGAGGATTAAGTAATGGCAAAAGAAGTAAGATTACCCCAGCTTGGCCAGACAATGGAAGAAGGAACCATTGTTAATTGTTTGATTAAGGCCGGCGACGAGGTAAAAAAAGGTGATGTGATTTTTGAGATAGAAACCGACAAGGCGACCCTCGAGATGGAATCGCCCGCAGATGGTTTTGTAAAGCATATTCTCGTTGAGGTTAACCAGACACTTGCCGTCGGTGAGCCGCTCTTGGTCCTTGGCGACAAGGATGAAAAAGTGCCGCGGAGCTTTGTAGATTCTCTAAAGGGTGGCGCACCCGCCGTCCCATCGGAAGCCGCGCCTGTTGAGCAGGTCGCCCCCGCCGTACCGCAGCCTGCCGCAGCTCCCCCGCAGCCGATTGCTCCTGCAGGTAGAGTAATAGCTTCTCCGCGTGCAAAAAAACTCGCTGGCGAGCTTGGCGTTGACCTGGCGGCGGTTACCGGAACAGGCCCCGCCGGCAAAATTACCGAACAGGATATAAAACAAGCTGCCGCCTCGAAATCAGCTAAACCCGCAGCACCTGCCCCTTCAGCTCAGGCCCAGGTACAGCTCGGAGCGACGGTACCGCTTAATAGATTGCAGAAAATAACCGCAGAGAGAATGCTCAAATCAAAGCGCGAGATTCCCTGCTTCTATCTGACCGTCAAAGCCGATGTCACCGGCCTGGTTGACTTGCGAACAGAACTGAACCAGACTTCCGATGTGAAAATCTCTTACAATGATTTTATTATCAAGGCGGTCGCGACAGGCCTTCAGAAATATCCGATTATGACAGGCCAGTTGGCCGGCGAGTCTATCAAGCTGGCCGAGGCAATACACATCGGCCTGGCGATTTCCGTTCCGGACGGCCTTGTTGCGCCGATTCTAAAGGATGTGAACAAAAAGGACGTAAAACAGATCGCACGTGACGCTAAGGCCCTTGTTGAAAGGGCGCGAAGCAATAAATTGGCCCCCACCGATGTGGAGGGCGGATGCATTACAGTTAGCAACCTCGGTGCATTCGGAATAGATAACTTCATCCCGATTGTAGTCCCGGGCCAGTGCAGTATCCTGGGCATTGGGCAGATAACCGATACCTGTGTACCTGACAACGGCAACATCATGGTGCGAAAACTGATGAATATGACTCTCTCGGTGGACCACAAAGTCGCCAACGGCGCATATGCCGCCCAGTTCCTCGACTTTGTGAGAAAACTGCTGGAAGATACTTCCACGTTTAATGTGGGAAATTGATAAGTCTTTCTTTGTATAAAAAATACAAAACTTGTCATTCTGAAAGGAGCGTTTAGAAATGGCAAAGAAAGTCCAGGCTAAGCACTTACCGAATATAAGGAAAGCCACCCCTAAAGTCCCCGTCATCGGCGTTTTTGCCACGTCCGACCCGCGCATCGACAAGGCCAGCCGTACCCGCTGTCAGAACATTGCGAAGATGGCCGCCGATTGTATTAGCGGCTCTGTCGTTCTGCCGGACAAAACTCCCGTGCCTGTTGTCTATTCCACCGTCTTGATAGATGGTGAAGCACAGGCCGACATCGTAGCCCAGCAGTTCCGCAAAGCCGGCGTTGATATCCTTGAATGCGTGCCGGATACCTGGGCCTTCCCCCAGCTTACCGCTATTTCGCTCCTGCAGCAGTTCCCCTCCAATACACCGATAAACATTACCTGCGGCAACTCCGGCCCAAAGCCCGGCGTTGTCTATGCCCACGCACTCAATGGCGCAATAAGCCAGTACGGCCGGATGGCCACCTTAAACGTCGGCACCTGGCCCGATACCGGAATAAATCCCAAGATGACCGACCAGACCGCCAACAATCTTATCGACTGGTGCTATGCCGCCGTTACCACTGTCGCCCTGCGGGGACGCAGAGTTGTGATTTTGGGGCACGACTCGATGGGAATGGAAACCGCTCTTGCGCATATTATTCCGACCCGGAACACATTCGGCCTGGAAATCACGCGTCTGGATATGAAGCTTCTGGCTGATATGCTGAATAAAAAGGCATACCGCGAAAAAGAGCTTAAAGCTGTCCGCGCCTGGATTAACAGGTACGTCGGTAAACGTCTGGAGTTACGCGACGAAGCTGACAGCGAACGGTTTAATATGTCACTTGCGATGTACCTGATTGTTCGCGATCTGATGAAGGATTTAAACGCGGTCGGCGGCGGATTTATGAGCCAGTTGGAATGGGGCAGCGACCTGCGGGGCATTCCTCTTCCCGTAGCCGACGTAATGGAAAGTTTCTTCAATTCCACCTTCGACCATACCGGCCGAAAGGCCCCGCTCCCTTACGCTACCGAAGCCGACGTCCAGGGCCTTCTGACTATGCTCTTTATGACCTATCTCAGCGGCGGAAATCCGCCTTTGTTTATGGACTTTAGAAAAGTCTGGGAAGCCTGGGAAATAAAAGAGCTGGCCCAAAAAATCGGCGTCAAATCTTTGGATAAAAAAGCGGACTGGTATAACAAAGGTCTGGTTGACGGTGACAACTCCGGCAGCGCATCTTTTGATTGGGCCGCAGCCCCCGGAGCATCGATAAAGAAGATTATGGACAGCATTTCCCTGCCTTTAGCTGAGGAAAACTACTTCCCCGGCGGCGGCAACGCCGTTAACTTTCTGACCCCCACCGGTATCGAAGGCATCGCCGCTCGATGCGCTTACAGCAGTCCCACGGGACTATTCAGTATGATTTGGGACCAGGCACACACTACCGAAGTTCCGGCACAACTGGCAAAGGCAATGTGCGAGCTGACCACACCTATCTGGCCGCACACGTTTGTTGTCCCGAAATACGCAAGTATGGTCGAGTATAAACAATATCCCCCCGCCAATCACTTCCACATGACTTGGGATTTACCCGTCGCGAGGCTTCAGCACTGGATGGATTTAACTGGGGTATTGGGCGTTACACCCTGGGCGGCCAGACCGAAGTTCATCGAAGGTGTTGACAGACCACAGCCCTTAATTCATCTGATAAACGCCGGTCAGGACGCATTCAAAATAATGTCGGTTCGAAACTGATTACCGCCCCGGATTTTTCTGCAAAGCCAAACTGTGCCGGTAACCTTCCGCTCCAAAAAGGTAAATTTATTGACAGTTCAAAACCTCTCTGATAAAATCCTACAGCCTCTGCTTAAGGGGGCGAAAATTCCGTCTGTTTTTAGATTCTGAGGTAAAGAATAACAATTTTGAGGTGGACAAAAAATGCCAAAACGAGAGGATATTCACAAAGTACTGATTATTGGCTCAGGCCCGATTATTATTGGCCAGGCCTGTGAATTTGATTATTCAGGCACACAGGCGTGCAAGGCCCTGCGTAAGCTGGGCTACGAAATCGTGCTTGTCAATTCCAACCCTGCAACAATCATGACCGACCCCGGTACGGCGGATGTCACCTATATTGAGCCGCTTAACGTCAAAACCATTGAGCAGATTATCGCAAAAGAAAAACCCGATGCCCTTCTGCCCAATCTCGGCGGCCAGACAGGCCTTAATCTCTCCGCGGAATTATCACGCAGGGGCATTCTGGAAAAATACGGCGTACAGATTATTGGCGTTAAGGTTGACGCTATTGAGCGGGGGGAAGACCGCCAGGCATTCAAGGATACGATGAATCAATTGGGCATCGAAATGCCAACAAGCGAGATTGCAAATAGCTTGGAGGAAGCTGAAAAATCTCTCGAAAATATCGGCCTGCCCTGTGTTATTCGCCCCGCTTATACCATGGGCGGAACCGGTGGCGGCCTGGTTTACAACATCGAGGAGTTCCGAACAGTTGTCAGTCGAGGCCTTTCATTCAGTCCTGTCGGACAGATACTTGTCGAGGAATCTGTCCTCGGATGGGAAGAATTGGAGCTTGAGGTCGTTCGTGACGCCAAAAATCAGAAAATCACCGTCTGCTTTATCGAAAATGTAGATGCAATGGGCGTCCATACCGGCGATTCGTTTTGCACCGCTCCGATGCTGACAATAGCCCCTGAGCTTCAGCAGCGCCTCCAGAAATATTCCTACGATATTGTCGAAGCCATCGGCGTCATCGGCGGAACCAACGTTCAGTTTGCTCACGACCCCAAAACCGGCCGCGTCGTCGTCATTGAAATCAATCCCAGAACCTCACGCTCGTCTGCGCTTGCTTCCAAAGCGACCGGTTTCCCCATTGCCCTGGTCTCCTCAATGCTCGCCGGCGGAATGACTATGGACGAGATTCCCTACTGGCGCGACGGCACGCTTGAAAAATATACCCCCTCCGGTGACTACGTGGTTGTAAAATTCGCACGCTGGGCCTTTGAAAAATTCAGAGGCATCGAAGACAAGCTCGGCACGCAGATGCGCGCCGTCGGAGAGGCAATGAGCATCGGCAAAAACTACAAAGAAGCGTTTCAAAAGGCCATTCGTTCTCTTGAAATTGGCCGTTACGGTCTCGGATTTGCAAAGGATTTTAACAAAAAATCCCCTGATGAGCTTTTGGAACTCTTAAAAGAGCCCACCAGTGAGCGCCAGTTTGTTATGTACGAGGCCCTGCGAAAAGGTATCAGCGTTGATACCCTCTTCGAAAAGACCTATATTAAACACTGGTTTATCGAGCAGATGAAAGAGCTGGTGGAGCTCGAAGAGGAAATATTAAAATACAAAAACAAAAAGTTACCGGACGACCTTCTAATCCAGGCGAAAAAGGATGGATTCGCAGACAAGTATCTGGCCAGGCTGCTCAATACCCCCGAAGGAAAGATAAGGAAAAGACGCATCGCCCTTAACGTGGCTGAGGCCTGGGAGCCCGTCCCCGTAAGCAGCGTCGAAAATGCCGCCTACTACTTCTCCACTTATAACGCTCCGGATAAAGTTCAGGTCAGCGATAAACGCAAGATTATGGTTCTTGGCGGCGGGCCAAATCGTATCGGCCAGGG
>JABMRO010000681.1 GCA_013202635.1 Planctomycetota bacterium | reverse complement strand
TTGGACTACTTTCGCAAGATTGTGGCGCTGCAGCGCAAGCACAAACCGTCTAACCGGCGCATTGCAAATAGTATGCAGACCAATGGCACTCTCCTTGATGAAGAATGGTGCCGCTTTCTCGGATCGGAAGGCTTTGCTGTCGGGCTCAGCCTGGACGGACCACAGGAAATGCATGACCGATACCGTCTCACCAAAGACCAGAAGCCCACCCATGAGAAAACAATGCGTGGCTATGAACTTTTAAGAAAGTATAAAGTTTGTTGCGACATCCTGTGTGTGGTAAATGTATATAATGTCCAACACCCCACGAGGGTGTACAAATTCTTCAGGCAGATCGAAGCCCCATACGTGAGTTTTCTACCTATGGTCAAACCTCAAGCGGACACCGAGAGCGGTGTCAACCCTCTTACCGTGCCTGCTGAAGCCTGGGGCACTTTTCTGTGCACCATTTTCGATGAATGGGTAAGCCGGGATATCGGGCAGATCAAGGTGCAGATTTTCGAAGAGGCTGCCAGGACTGCCTTTGGGCAGGAGCATTCGCTGTGCATTTTTCGACCGACATGCGGTGATATTCCGGTTGTCGAACACAACGGTGATTTCTTCTCATGCGATCATTTTGTTGATGCTGAACATTGCCTTGGAAATATCCGGGAGATCCCATTAGTAGATTTGCTCGAGTCGCCGGTGCAGAGAGCATTCGGGCAGGCCAAATTAGATACATTGCCCCGTTATTGCCGGGACTGTGAAGTCAGAGCGATGTGCAACGGGGGCTGTCCGAAAAATCGTGTCCTCAAAACCCCTGATGGCGAATCAGGACTAAACTATCTATGTGCGGGTTATAAGCGTTTTTTTACTCACTGCCAACCATTCGTTTCAGAGGTTGCCGCTCAATGGCGCCGGCAGAGCCTCGAGCAAGAAATGCCAGTGACGCAGGCTGCAGGAGCCTGGACGAAACGTACACCGGGTCGTAATGATCCGTGCCCTTGCGGAAGTGGCAAAAAGTATAAGATCTGCTGTATGCGCAAGTAATAATTTGGACATGGTTTGCGCAATACAAAAGGGTGTTTACCAAACATCAGGTCTTAAGCTTTGCTTTTAAGAATGCAATAGTACGTTTCCAGGCAAGCTGGGCTGCTTCCTTGTGGTATCGGGATGCGTTCGTGTCGTTATTAAACGCATGCCCCGCTCCCTCGTACATATATATCTTGTAATCTACAGATGCTTTCTTAAGCGCTGCTTCAAATGCCTTAATACCCGCGTTTATTCGCCTGTCAAGACTGGCATAATGCAAAAGTAATGATGCTTTAATCTTGGGGACATCTTCAGCCGCAGGTTGACTTCCATAATAAGGAACCGCTGCCGATAAATCCGGAGAATGAACTGCAACCTGGTTTGTCACCCCTCCACCCCAGCAAAAGCCTGTGCACCCCACCTTTCCCGTCGATAAAGGATGGGTCTTTAAATACTGAACCGCGGCAACAAAATTCTTGATAGTATCTTGGGAGTCAAGCTCACGGAGCCGCGATCGTGCCTCGTCGGAATCTCCTGGAGTCCCTCCTAACGGAGATAAGGCGTCAGGAGCAATAGCCAAAAATCCTTCCAAAGCCATTCGCCTTGTTACGTCTTTAATGTGGTCGTTCAGACCTCGGTTTTCATGGATGACGATTACACCAGGCAGTTCTTCCTTTCCCTTTGGCCTTGCCCAATAGGCACGGACATCACCGGTTTGGCCGGGATATAACACGGTTTCTGTATGCAGGCGAGGATCATCCTTCGGAATGACTTCGGCCATAGCAACTTTCGTTTCTATTTGAGAAAGTAGAGTATAAGCAGCCACAGTCCCACCAGCAAGAACAGCTAATCTTTTGAGGAATTCACGACGATCTAATGAACCATCGCTATATTCCTTATATAAGTCGATGATTTGTTGATGCATATCACTTCTCCTTTCTGTCATTGTTTAATTTTGTACATTATATTGATTATGTAATTGGAATCTCCTAAGTTGGCTGCTGAACATATGTTTTACTAAAACCGAAATAATGGTTATAAGAGCAGACTCTCATAAACAAATATATTGGTTTCTACATAGATAGCAAGAAAACAATAGGTGTTTCTTGTAAAAGCGATACTGAAATACACAACCTCCAAAATAAATATTACCTTGCTCTTTCAAATACCAGCTGGTGACTGGTTATAAGAACTTAGCTTGAGGAGTATCATACATAAAAATCAGCCAATAGGTTGTATTACCGCAGGCGAGTGTGTTATAATTATAAAAGATAAGCATACCAGCGAAACTCATTGCCTCTCTTTGAGAGAGAAGGGTAAGCGTCATGCTCAAACGAAACGGCTTTACCTTAATAGAACTTTTGGTAGTGATTGCCATCATTGCCTTATTAATGGCGATATTAATGCCGGCGTTGCAGCGTGTAAGGGAACAGGCAAGAGGGGTTGCTTGTCAGTCAAACCTCAAGCAGTGGGGCACTATCTTTGCCATGTACACTAACGACAACAACGGGTTCTTTCCCAGACGCACGCAGTCGTCCGGCCGCTGGATCAATGTCCTGTTCGACTACTACTATCGGGAGGAGAAGATACGCGTCTGCCCGATGGTCAAAAGAATTCAGGTCCCGGATTTCCCGCCCGGGGCAAGCAGCACACTCGGAGGAGGTGGCGACACATTTACCTCCTGGGGCAAGATCGGTATGACGCCAAACGAACAATGGGGGCCGGTCGGTACTTACGGCAGTTATGGAATCAACCACTGGGTCTATGTGGCCGGGCAGGACCCGCTTTATGGCCAGTCTGCTAAATACTACTGGGGAACAGTCAATGTCAGGGGGGGCAATAACATTCCATTGTTTCTGGACTGCTGGTTCTTTTGCGGTGGACCGGAGAATGACGATGCACCACCTAAACATGACGGTGAACGGCTCGCTCCTCATTCAGAGTCCATGAACCGCTTTTGCATGAACAGGCACCAGCAGGGCATAAACGGTATCTTTATGGACTATTCGGCCAGGAAGATATGGCTGAAGGAATTGTGGCGGGTAAAATGGGCCAAAAACTTTAGTTTATCGGCGCCATTGCCTGACTGGCAGACCGAAGCTCCATGGATGGCAAACTTCAAAGGCCCTTGAAATACATACTGGAGGCCCAGGCACAGCCAGGATTCAACTTGGCGACAGATTATCATGCAGCCATCCTCAGATACACTTCGCCTTGAGTTTACCCATCTGAGAATGCTAAAAAACCTCTCACAGCCATCCTACAGAAAATCCTGAGATGATCTAACACAAGGCACTCTCAATCTTAAGCGCCCTATTGTGCCTACGTCTCGATTACCTATGGATTCATTGCTCTGTCGAATTAGTTTACTATCACCTCAATGGAAAATGTGTTAACTGGCTCCACACCTTCTTCCCAAGGTCTACGGTAAACAAGCTGGAGAGTCATCTGCCCAGCACTTATGGCCTTGAAACGGAAAATTTCCCAGCCACCAACACCTACAAGTGGTGGCTCACTTGTCTCGGATTGCTTGAACTCTGCTTCGCCCATCTGCTCAAGGATAGACTCCTGGTTTTCGGCCTGTTCCCACTGATACCCAGTGGTGGGATTTGATTCCAGTGTAACGACAAGTATTTGGCCTTGTTCAAGTTCAACCTGACTGCCATCATCATCCACATCGACATGGACCTCTATCGGCAACGGCTCCAGTTCCGGTGCATACAGACGAATATCATCGAAGTACATCGTGCCTATACCACCTGTCCCCGAGCTAAGACCAATAGTAATTGAATTTA
>JABMRO010000680.1 GCA_013202635.1 Planctomycetota bacterium | reverse complement strand
TTCGATGGAAGATGAATATGGAATCTGCCGCATTCCGAACGATGCCGGCATGTATTGGCGCTACACATATCACCCGCTGGCAAAAGCCGGTATTGAAGAGATCAGAACATATCAATTTCCTGATCCCAACCTTCCCGAACGGTACAAGGATATCCGATCCGATGTTGCTCAATGGGGTGAAGGATACTTCAAAGTGGCTGAACTATGGAATATTTTTAAGTCGTCATGGGAACTGAGAGGTTTTGACCAGTATATGATGGACCTAGGCACAGAAACGCTGCTGGTGGAGACATTGGCCGATAGGTTCTTGAAGCATCGAATTGATCAATCCAAACACTTGGTGCACTGTGGCATTGATATGATTGTAATCATGGGCGATATTGCCATGCAGAACACCATGATGCTTTCTCCAAAAATGTGGCGTCAATATTTCAAACCGCGCTTAAAGACATGGATAGAAGAGGTCCGGCAGGAGAGAAACATCTATTTTATGTTCCACAGCGACGGAAATATGGAAGCGGTCTTTGAGGATCTTATCGAGGTCGGATTCGATGTCGTCGATCCTATACAACCAGAAAGTATGGATGCTGAAAAAATCAAGAGCCGGTATGGTGACCGGATTTGTTTGCACGGCACTATCTCTCTGCAGGAAACACTGCCTTTTGGCACACCGGATGATGTTGCAGACGAGGTGAAGCACAGAATTTCCGTCTGCGGCCGCAGCGGTGGACTTATTCTTGCACCTTCAAATACTGTTCAGCCGGATGTGTCTGTAGAAAATATACTTACGCTTTATGAGACGGCGAGAAATTGCTCAATGCATGCTTATAAATAATTCAGGTTAATTTTTTTTGTAAAAATTGGTTTTGTGAGCAATAAATGTCATTATCCAGAGTAAGTTAAAACCCAATAGCAATCCAAAAATCAGAATCTTCTTTTGATAAAAAATAGTACATAATACTATAAAAACAATTTTGGTTTTTGCAGCATTCCACGTCCATAATCTCATTATCAACCTAAATCTCTTATAATATTGTTTTCTTTCATCCTCATTAAAATATTTAACTTCTTTTTTCTTATAGGGAAAAGTTGGCGATAAAAACCTTTCTATTGCCAGGTTATAAATATAATAGCCACGTATGCTGATTTTTGCGATTATCCCTCTTTCTTTATACCTCAGTTCTGCATGTTTTTGACAAAAATCACTGAAACTAGTCACAGGTTCAAATTTTCCCTTTTCCATGATATTCATAAATTGCATTCTAGAATAATCCCACCCAATGTTCTGGATAATAATCAGGGCAAAAACAATGACTATAACAAATAAAGTTCCCTTGTTATAATTACTCTCTCTGTAAAGACTAAATGAAAGACCTATGAAAACGGATAGCCCAACTAAATAATCAACTATTCCCTCCAGTATCTTGCCAAATTCTGACTGCATATTCTTCAATCTCGCAAGAGGGCCATCTGTACAATCTATTAAAGAAGCAATAAAAAGAAAAAGTGCGCCAAAAAAATAATTTAAGTTCCCTCCGTAATAATAAAAAACACCTGATAAAATTCCAAAAATCAACCCAATAAAAGTCAACTGATTGGCTGAAATTGGAGTATTTTTTAGAAATTTGGCAATAGGCCAGCCTAATGGCCTAAATATGTAAGTGTTTACTGCTTCATCGGCTTGTGCAAATAGATTGTTTTTTCCATAAATCGGGTCTTTTATCATATTTATTTCTGCACTCCAATTATTAAGCTCTAATTATTATCAAAATGAATCTATGGAGTAAAGTAAAAACTATGGGCTCTTCCTCAATATGTTTAGATGAGCTCAGTTCGGCACATATCCCTGATTGGATTGTATTTTGAAAACTTTATGTTAAAAATAGTAAGCAAACTGCATTAATAAAGTATCATTTTTAGGTTCTGGAACACCAGCAGGCATATCTTCATTCTTCAGAATATAGTTTAACTGCATTTTCAAATGATGAGCTTCAAAAAAGTAATTGAAGCCAAAGGTCAGCCATTTATCCATATTTTGCTCATCAGGTCCCAGGAGCAACTCATTTTTATCGAATTTCACAAATTCATAGCGTGCTGTCAGTTCTAATTTTTTTGGGATTATCATTAATCCACCCTGTAAAGAAAAAGTGTCTTGAGCCGCCTCTTTAGTCTGATCATCAGAGTTCCACCAGGAAAGGTCTCTATGTATATATTCAAACGTACCGGCAAAGCCTTTAAATTTAATGGCAGCGTCTCCTCCATAAACCAAGGTTTTTTCAAGTTCTGCAACTCCTGAATTATGGCCTCCGCTTGGGGAATCATCAGATGAATAGAAATTTATTCCAAAGCCTAAAAGAGAATGTTCTAAATCCTCCAGATAAGACTGCTGCTTTTTCATGTACCCAAAGGGATGGAGATCTATTCTTCCAGCATAGAGAAATTTATTATTGTCTTTGCTAGCGCCAATATCAATGTGATAGATTTTGACTTTGCTCAGCATATTGTTCGAAAGATTTGAGATAGAGCTGCTGTTGACTGCTCCATTATAAATACCTACTGAATATTCCAATTTTTCATCCAGTGCAAAACCATGCACCTCGACTCCCATCTGACGAAAAGGCGCAAATTCAGATGAACGGTTTCGCTCAATCATTTGAAGATATTTTGAGGAGTTTAAAGCCTCCCGGGAGAATGGAACATGCTTCTGTCCGATGAAGATATCAAACCACTTAGGCTTCAAGCTTAAATAGACATCTTTTAAAGTGAAGTGCTGTTTCCCTGCCTCAATTTGCACCTTAATATATGCCCATTCAGTAAAAGTAGACTGGAAAGTCAGGCGCGCTCTCCGCAGAATAAGCCTGTTGGTATATGGGTTGGAATTTACGTACTGGTATTGAGTTTGCAGCCTTCCCCCAATTGTAAGCTTGGAAATTTTTGTAGTTACTTCTTCGCTGTCAAGAGCAAAAGTGTACGCTGAGAAAGTGAATACCGCCAGAAGCAACACTATAGATTTTGTTTTCATTTCCTTCTCCTCAAGGATTTAGTGAGGCTTCCTCTTTGCAGGCATTGTTGCGTTTAAAATGGAGAAAATAAGCAAGAGTAACAGAAATGGCAGCTACAAATGATAGAACTACCCAGAATGTAAATACATAATTCCATTTTCCTTTTCCCATATCAACTAAGACAGGAACGATTATCCCGATTAATACAGTTCCTATATAACCCATTCCATCTATGAAGCCTGTCGATGCAGCTACGACATTATCATCTTTGAATCTTGAGGGGCATGTTG
>JABMRO010000679.1 GCA_013202635.1 Planctomycetota bacterium | reverse complement strand
TATGCAAACCTCACAAAGACCATCATTTGCATCTCTGTATGTGCCGAATTGAGTGTCCAGTTCGCCGTCCCTAAAGACCCTTTTGTAATAGATACAACCACAATCCAGCACGTAGAATCTTAAACCAGATACATCTTTCGGGAAGGTGGAAAAGATTTCCTTGGATAGCCAAGTAATCTTATCCGTAAGCGAGAATTTTGGGTTTTCCATTTCGTGAAATAACAAAAAGATTATCCCAAACTCTTTATCCTGCCCTGCCTGCGTTACGATCCTGAACTCATCTGCAAACCATTCCATCTCATTAGTGTCATCATTCTCTTCTTCAAAGTTAATTACCCCGTTTGTTACTTTTCTGACTTTAGAAATCAGAATAGGCCACACAAAAGATAATTTGTCTTTGCCAACGAGCCAATATTTATCAGGACCTTCTGTTTCGACAATCTCGAAGCCTTCCTCAATTAAATCATTAAGTAGTTTTGTTCTTACTTCTGCCATTCTCTTTCCCTATTTTTGATTCATGGATAGGTAGTTATTGATGAATTTATCGACAAGGTTTTTTATTTGTAAAACTCTCCATAAATCCACTCACCAACCTTTTTTGTTCCATCAGGGAAAGTCATAACCCCTTTCCCATGAAATTTCCCGTCCTTGAATTCACCTACATATTTATCACCGTCAGGAAGGGTTTGAGTCCCTTTTCCATGATATTTACCGTCCTTCCATTCTCCTTTGTATTGAGTACCATCAAGGTAGTTGCGTGTTCCATATCCATTCTCCTTTCCATCCTTCCATTCCCCTTCGTATTTTGAACCGTCGGGAAAGGTGAAGGTCCCATGTCCATCCCATTCATTATCTTTCCACTGCCCTTCATACTTTGCACCATCAGAGTGAGTCGAAGTCCCATACCCTTGTTGTTTGTCATTTGCCCATTGTCCCTCAAGCTTTAAACCATCAGGCCACACCCAAGTCCCATATCCGTGTCGCTTTCCATCCTTCCATTCCCCTTCGTATTTTGAACCGTCGGGATATGTGTAAATCCATTCTCCGGGTTTTCTACCTTTCTCCCAACGTCCCAAGTATTCCATGAACTCTCTAAACTTGCTATCCTCGGGATCAATCTTAACCGCTTTCTTGACATCGGCCAAGGCCCTCCGAAAATCACCTTCATAGAACCAACTTCCTGCTCGATTATAGTAAGCTCCAGCATGGTGAGGATCTATTTCCAGAGCTTTGTCAAAATCGGTGATAGCACGGTTATAGTCACCATGTTTTTGCCAACAAACACCTCTGTTCACATAAGCAAGGGCCAGATGGGGGTCTATTTCGAGGGCTTTGTTGTAATCATCAATAGCTCGATCAATGTCGTGTTTCATTTGCCAACACAACCCCCTGTTGACATAGGCTACCGGGTAGGTACCGGCTATTTCAATGGCAGTTGTATAATCATCGACGGCACGATCATAATCACCTTTTTTCTGCCACTTGAAGCCTCTGTCAAAATACGCGACTGGATCAATGGGCTCTTCTTGTCGGCGTTTTTTTGAGAATTTCTCTTCATATAATTTGATAGCTCTCTCCAAGCTAATATCGCCTGCTCGTTTCAGAAGAAGAGAATATTGATGAATTCGTAGATTATTGCCTGGGTAGATCTGAAAAGCCCCTTCAGCTGCATGGGCAGCGTTCATAATTATTAGCCCATATTCTATGTATTCGGGATCGACAACGAGCCCGAGGGAAAAGAACATATCTACTGCTTCTTCCAAGTCTAAAAGAGTAATAGAAAAATCTGCCATTCGCCTATCTTCGATTGTTATTTCTTTGGTGCTAACAAGCAACCTTATGATGCTCCCTTCGTTAATTCCTAATAGGTTGCAATCAAAATCAAATTTTTTATTTCTTATTAGTTCTTCGCGTTCTTCTCCAACAATCGGGAGTCGCAGCACAAAAATTAGGCCCGCGGGAAAAAATACCGCTTTTGTTTCGCCAAAAGGCTTAAAATATACATTTCGATCTTTTGTAATTCGTTTTATTGTTCGACTAAATCGGGGATGATCTAAGGGATGTCGTGCCATTGACATAAACTTCTGGTTAAATGCTTCAGGCAGTGTTTTGAATTGAGTGGTCCCAATTATCCTATTTTCAAAATGCTCCTCTATCCTGCATAGATCTGGTCCAAGGCTAATATCATAAACTAAATCACCCACTTTCGAGTAATACTTGGCTTGCACACTTTTTTCTCTCTCAACTATTGAGTCGCTGTGCAATAATCCGAATCCAAGTCTTTCCGGGAATAGGCCGTCTTTTCCAAGCGTGTTCATAGTAGCCTCCGGTGTATCCAAAATCACAATAAAGTCGTCCTTCTGCCATTCTCATCCTAAGCTGGTACTATTGCCAATAATGGCACTTCTGGAGGGCTTAGGTAGGTAGCAATCCGGTAGATTCTACCCAAACTGAGCTTTATCTAATCCATTTCCATTGGTCACGAGCGTTACTGGCTGACCAATTGCTCAAACCGTTTCTCATCAATTCTTCATCAATTTGGAAAAGGGGACATCCTTAAATATTCAAATAACTCAAGTTTCCAGCTGGTAACTCCGTTCCTTTGCCATTTTCTCTCCTCGCTGAACTGCAT
>JABMRO010000678.1 GCA_013202635.1 Planctomycetota bacterium | reverse complement strand
GTGGTATATACCCGCGATTGGTCTTGGGATTGCAGGAGTAGTTTTAATCAGGGTCGATATTGCACGACACAGCAAGACGGAGCATCATGTTGCTTCAAGAATTGAAACTGTAGAAAGCAGCCTTGAAAAAATAGCAACCAATATCAACAAACTCAATACCGACAAGCACTCGATCAATACATACGATATGCGCCACCGGATTGATGAGCTATTCGTCGATGATCTTGCCATGTTTGTTGACGCCCGCGAAAGCATCGCCCATCGTTACGGTCTTGCGGCATACGGTGAGGTAATGAGCACTTTCGCCGCCGGTGAACGGTATCTTAACCGCGTATGGTCGGCTTCCGCCGACGGGTATATAGATGAAGTCAATGCCTACCTGGAAAAAGCCAGAGAGCAATTCGTCGATAGCCTTGAGAAAATCCGCCAGCTAAAAACAAATCCCGATTTACAAACTTCAACTTTCTCATAATCAAAGGAGGAGTCATCATGAAACGCTTTTCTAAACGAGAGTCCGTCTTCGTCGTTCAATTGGTATTAATTTTTGTCGTATCATCGCTTTTTGCCGACGAAGGTGCATTGACAAGCAAGACAATCGATAAATTTCATTCATCTTTTAAAATGGATACCCATACCCGGGCTATGTATAACTCCATCACGAACAACGATATCAGCAGTCTTGCTCTGAATCGCGAAGTACTGCGCCAGCACAATGAAATTTTCAGCCATAAAATCGAAACAAAAGGCATAACGAATCAGAAAAAAAGCGGCCGGTGCTGGCTGTTCGCAGGGCTGAACATCCTGCGACCGAAAGTCATTGAAAACAACAACCTCGAAAGCTTCGAGTTCTCACAGAACTACCTCGCTTTCTGGGACAAGCTCGAAAAGGCAAACTGCTTTTTGGAAAACATCATTGAATTCGCAAGCCGTGACATTCTCGACCGTGAAATGGAATTTCTCCTTCGCAAGCCCATTCCCGACGGCGGCTATTGGGAAAACGTCGTCAATCTCGTCGAAAAATATGGCGCCGTCCCCCAGGAAATTATGCCCGAAACAAACAGTTCCGGAAACACAAGCCTGATGAACAACCTTATCAGCAGAAAGCTCCGCGCAGACGCCGTTAAACTCCGAAATATGCACAAACAAAGAAACTCACTCAAAAGAATTCGCACGGAAAAAACGAAAATGCTCGCCCAGGTTTATAAAATGCTCGTACTGAACCTCGGCCAGCCGCCAAGTGAGTTCCAGTGGCGATTTGAGGACGCCAATTCCGTTGTAAGCAAAATCCACACCTACAGTCCGAAGAGCTTTTATAAGGAATTCGTTGGTGTCGATTTGGGGCAATACGTGGACATCTTTAACGACCCTTCAAAAAAATATGGAAAACATTACAGCGTTAATCTTACAAGAAATATCCGTGACGGTGACGATGCCCACTTTGCAAACGTCAAAATGCAAATTCTCAAAAACATCGCCGTCAAGGCCGTGCTCGACGACGAACCAATCTGGTTCGCCTGCGATGTCGGTAAAGACCAAAGCAGAGAACACGGCATAATGTCCATGGGGATGTTCGATTATGATTCTATTTATCTGACCGATATGGCCATGACCAAGGCCCAGCGTTCCCTGTTCCGTGAAAGCGTCCCCAACCATGCGATGGTCTTCATCGGCGTCGATATGCAAAAAGATAAACCTGCAAAGTGGCTGGTTGAAAACAGTTGGGGAGACGACAAGGGCAGCAAAGGCCTCTGGACCATTTACGATTCATGGTTCGATACAAACGTTTACAGCATCATCGTCAAGAAAAAATATGTCCCAAAGGAAATTCTGGATATTTATAAACAGCCCGCGATAAAACTGCCCCCATGGGACCCAATATACTCGTTCGTGCAGTAAAACCAATAGCCAAAAAATATAGAAACTGTCGAATTTCGAATTTAATATCTCTTGATTTTCGGCATTACTATTGCTGTTTCTCTCCCAGTGCAGTGTTATATAACCAGTACGCCACACCTAATAGCAGTACTGCACCCAGCCAGCCTCCGAATGGCATAGTCTTATCGAAAAAGTGCTTGATAATCGGCAGGTCGATTTTGTATTGCTTTAGGATAACAATCGGAATCGCCAGGAGGATGCCGGTCAGTGCTTCACCCGTAATGAGGCCGGAAGCAAACAACAGGCCGTTGCGGCTGGATTTTTCGATTTGCTCAGAACTGGTCTTTTGTCGCCTGTGGAAATTCTTTATCGCCCAATGTATGATGCCGCCTGCAAAGATAGGCACAGACAGCTCCAGCGGCAGATAGAATCCAATCGCCACGGCAAGTACAGGCGTGCGGAACGAGCTTTTGTTAGCTTCGAGAAAAAGATCAAGAATAATAATCGCAGCAGCGAAACCCATTCCAATAAATGCGAAATTCCAAGGCATGTCACCCTTAAAAACACCCGTTGAGACCGAGGCCATCAGGTTCGCCTGAACAGCCGAGAGCGCGTCCGGACCGGCGCCCGGCTGTCCTTTAAAGCCGTATGCCTCGTGCAGGAGCATAAGGACCGGTGCTATTATGATTGCCCCGGACAATGTGCCTACTATCTGCATAACCTGCTGTTTCCAGGGCGTTGCCCCGACAATC